>NZ_BPRD01000607.1 GCF_022179745.1 Methylorubrum podarium | reverse complement strand
GTGTAGGCGGCGGCGTTGATGAGCACCCCGGCGCCGGCGGCGCCGGCCTCCTGCACGAAGGTCACGAGTTCACCCTCGTGATTCGTCTGACGGAAGGTCAGGGCGATATCGAGGCGGGCCGCGTGATCCTGCAGGCTCCGCTCGATCTCGGCGAGCGTCGCGGCGCCGTAGATGCTCGGCTCGCGCCTGCCCAGCAGGTTCAGGTTCGGCCCGTTGAGGCAGTGGATCGCGATCATGCCGTCCGGATGGCGTCGGCCGGAGGTTTCGCGAACCGCCCGGCAGGAGCGGCGGTCTTAGACGAGTGTCTTGGGGCGCGACAAGGGCAGTGTTGGGCCGGCGATCCGGCCACGCTTTCAATAGGTCCAGCGCTGCGCCTTGTTCACGAGGAAATCGCGGAACGCCTGGACGCGGGCGACGGAGCGCATCTCCTCGGCATAGACGAGGTAGCTTTCCATGGTCGGCATCTCGCTCTCGCGCAGCACCTGGACGAGGCTCTCGTTCCCATCGACGGCGTAATCCGGGAGGATGCCGACGCCGACGCCCGCCTCCATCGCCTTGTGGAGGGCGGTGATGTTGTTGACCGTGAAGTGGACCGGACGGCGCTCGTCGCCCTCGCGGCCGATGCTGGCGAGGTAGTGGGTGGCGAGCAGGTAGGACGGCTCATTGCCGCCGAAGGAGACGAGGCGGTGCTCGTCGAGGTCGGCGATGGTCTTCGGCTCGCCGAAGCGCTTGACGTAATCGGGGCTCGCGAAGGCGTGATAATGCACCGTGAACAGCCGCCGCTGGATCAGGTCCGGCTGGGCGGGGCGCCGCATGCGGATCGCGATGTCGGCCTCGCGCATGGCGAGGTCCAGCTCCTCGTTGGTGAGGACCAGCTCGATCCGCACGTCCGGATAGAGGTCGAGGAATTCGGAGACGCGCTGCGACAGCCAGGAGGTGCCCAGGCCCACCGTCGTCGTCACCCGCAGGTCGCCGGAGGGGCGCTCGCTCGTCTCGACGAGGCGGGCGCGGGTGTTCTCCAGCCTCAGCTTCATGTCGCGCGCGGCGCGGAACAGCAGGTCGCCCTGCTCGGTGAGGATCAGGCCGCGGGCATGCCGGTGGAACAGCGGCGCCTTCAGCTCCCGCTCCAGGGCGCTGATCTGCCGGCTCACCGCCGACTGGCTGAGGCCGATGTCGTCGCCCGCCCGCGTGAAGCTCCCGGCTTCCGCGACGTTGAGGAAAATCCGGATCTTGTCCCAATCCAAGGCCGTCACTCCCGCCCGTCGAGGTCGGCCCGTCGCGGTCAGCCCGTCACGGGGGACTACGACCTTCGGGCGTTGCACGACGCCAGTCTGTTGCTCCGCCGTGCCCGGCGAAAGGCTCCATCGCGAAACCCGCCGGCTCCCGCAGCATTCCAATTATGACGACAACCTTGCAATTTGGTTGCGTCTTTTTCGCCATCAACAGGGGAATCCGGGTCGAACACCATCCCGAATGCTTCGACACCGCCTGTTCCCGTCCGGTCTCCGCATCCGACACGATGGCGAAGCGGGCGTTCTTTTGAACAGTACTTGAAACGCCCGCAGAACACCCGCTCCCCGCCGACCGATGAGACCGACGGGAGACTGTCGATGCGGGGCGCCTACTCGGCCGCGGCCTTGGCCGGGCTCTCGCCGACATCGAGGTTGGCCAGGAACTTCTCCGCTTCCAGCGCGGCCATGCAGCCCATGCCGGCCGCGGTGATCGCCTGCCGGTAGACGTCGTCGGTGACGTCGCCCGCCGCGAAGACGCCGGGGATCTCGGTCGCGGTGGTGCCCGGCGTCACCGTGATGTAGCCGCCGTGCCGCATCGGCAGCTGGCCCTCGAAGATCGCGGTGGCGGGCTGGTGGCCGATGGCGACGAACAGGCCGTCGGTGGCGTGCTCGACGATTGCGCCGGACCGCAGGTCCTTGAGGCGCAGATGCGTGACCGAGGGCGGCGTGTCGGAGCCGCAGATCTCCTCCACCGCGTGATGCCACTTCACCGTGACGTTGGCGTGCTTGAACAGGCGCTCCTGCAGGATGCGCTCGGCCCGGAACTCGCCGCGGCGGTGGATGACGGTGACCGACTTGGCGAGGTTGGCGAGATACAGCGCCTCCTCGACCGCGGTGTTGCCGCCGCCGACCACGGTCACGTCCTTGCCGCGGAAGAAGAAGCCGTCGCAGGTGGCGCAGGCCGAGACGCCGAAGCCCTGGAACTTCGCCTCCGACGGCAGGCCGAGCCACTTCGCCTGGGCGCCGGTGGCGATGATCAGCGCGTCGCAGGTATAGGTCTCGCCGGAATCGGCCTCGAGCCGGAACGGGCGGACGTTGAGATCGACCTTCGTGATGTATTCGGACACGATCTTCGTGCCGACATGCTCGGCCTGGAGCCGCATCTGCTCCATCAGCCACGGGCCCTGGATGGCTTCCGCGAAGCCCGGATAGTTCTCGACATCGGTCGTGATCATCAACTGGCCGCCGGGCTGGAAGCCCGAGATCAGCAGCGGCTCGACCATGGCGCGGGCGGCGTAGATCGCGGCGGTGTAGCCGGCCGGCCCCGAGCCGATGATCACGAGCCTCGCATGGGTGTGCGCCATCTGTGCCGTCTCCTGTCAGGGGCGGGCACGGTCTCCGAAGGGCCGGCCGTCCACTCGTCCTGTGTTCCGTCGCGCCCGATCTTGCACGATGCGGGCATAAGATTTCCTTCCGAAGACCGGGGCGCGTGCGAACGTCCCGTTCTTCCCGCTCGCCGTCTCAGAACGGTCCGCGTGACGGCGCAGCCGGCGTCGCGGAAGGCGCGCCGGCCGCGGCCTCCGGGCGCTCCGCGGCGAGGCGCCGCCGGTGCTGTCCGTACGCCTCGGCGAGCGCGGCGGCGATCTCCGGCGTCGCGTCGATCGGCGCGTAGCGCAGGGCCTCCAGGCGCCCGATGAAGGGTTTCAGCGCGCCGGCCATGGCAAGGCCGGCGAACATCCGCCGGTGCCGAATATAGGTGCGCGGCAGGTCGAACAGCAGGAGGGGCACGCCGGTGCTCGCCGCCTCGCCGACCATGTTGGCGGAATCGGAGGTGACGACGATGTGGTCGGCGATCGCCAGCATGCCGACATAGGGGTTCTCGCCGCTGCCGTCCCAGAAGAAGCCGCCCTTGTCCTTCACCAGGTTTTCCAGGGCCGTGCGCAGGTCCGGCGGCGTGCGCCGGGAGACCGTCAGCATCAGCGAGCAGCCGCCCTCGGCAAGCTTGGTGAGGTCGCGCACCAGCCGCTGCATGTCCGCCTTGCGGTAGCGCAGATGCCGGCTGTCGCCGCCGATCAGCACGGCGATGCGCGGCCAGGGCAGGCGCGCGAGACGCGGGTCGGGCGTCGTGCGGGCGGCATCGAGCCGGGCGCGGGAGACGGGATGCGGCGCGGTCAGGGTGGTGAAGACGTTGGGCCCGCGCAGGTCGTCGTAATCGGGCACCCAGATAAAGTCCGCCGTGTCGTGGCCGGTGCGCGGATCCTTGAGGAAGGCGGTGAAGGTCCTCTGGTTCGAGGCGCGGCGCACGGCGCGCAGATAGGGCACGGCGCGCCGCCCCGACGCGATCAGGAGGTCGGGGAGCGGGCCCTGCAGCAGGCCGCCGGCCCGGCCGGGCGCATCCCGCGGATCGATCGGTCCCCAGGGCGCCATCCAGGTCAGGGGGCGCCCGTCCGGAATGCGCCGCGTCTCGTAGGCGAGGCCGAGCGTCTCGGCGATGCCGATGCACTGGTTCTCGTCGCCGGCCTTCCCGTCGGTGAGGATCCAGGCGCGGGCCCGCGCGAGT
>NZ_BPRD01000606.1 GCF_022179745.1 Methylorubrum podarium | reverse complement strand
CGACGGACCGGCGACGCGTGCGTCCCGCATGGCGGGGACCCGCGTCGCCGGTCCGTCGAGCTCGTAATCCGTCCACAGGGTGCATCCCGAGACCACGACGTCGCCGAAGCGGACGGTGTCGTTCTCCAGGAGGTGAATTCCGGCCTCCATCGCGGCCGCGCGCCCCGCCTGCAACTCGTCCGGCAGGCATCGACGGTAGAATTCATGGTTTCCGGCCACGAACGCGACCGGCATATGCGGCCGGACCGTCGCGGCGAGCCACGCGATTGACTTGACGAGGCCCTCGCCGACGTCGCCGGCGACCACCGCGAGATCGGCCCCGGGGATCGAGGCTGGGGTCCATGGACTCCCGATGTCGATGTGCAGGTCCGAAAAGATCCATAGGCGCATCGGTTCTCCCTCGGTGTCGTCACCCGGAAGCCGCAGCCGGTCCGGCGCCCCGTCGTCGCTCCCGGCGGAGACGCCCGCCGGCTTAAGTTCCACCCGGGACCGCCACGCATAGGCGAACCGGGCATGGTGCGGTCCGCCCGTCCCGTCGGCGGCGAGACGGTCGAGCGCATCGGCGAGGAACGTCGCGGCAGCCTTTTCGCCGCGAAGCGCCAGCGCGAGCGCCGCGGTGGCGACCACGTCGACGTCGGGATGCGCCGGACCGCATCGTCCGAGGACCGCCCGGGCGTCGCGGAGCGCCGCCGGGGCGTCTTCCCATTCCGAGGCGGCCACGGAGGGACCGGACCCTTGGAGGGCAGCCGTCGCCGCAGCCAGCAACGGCTTGGCCAGATCGGGCGCGAGGGCGCCCGGCCCGACCGTCCGCCACAACCTGGTGAGGGACGTCGAACCGCCCGCCGCCGGCAGCGCCCAGCGACGTTCGCCTTGGGGGTGCACGGGCATCTCCTGACATCCTCGCATGGCCGCCCGGACAGGCGGCGAGGGCTCCCCCGCCCACATCTCGACGGGCGGGACCGGCTTCCGCCTTTCGAGCGAGGGAGGGGCGACCCGCCTCGACGGAAAGGGAGACGGTGCGCTACTGCAGGGAGGGACGCGGACCGGCGGGCCGTCCCAGGCGGTAGAGCCTGGAATAGGTGCGCGCCCAGGTACGACGGTCGGAAACGTAGACTTCCGAGGTTCGGACCCGGCGACCTGGGGGAAAGTCCGGATGGTGCGTGACGCGACCGACGAGCGCCGCGACCGGCCGCATCCCGAACTCCCATTCCTCAAGGACGGGGGCGGCGGCGAGCTCCTCCGCGGACGGGTATTCGCCGTCCTCCGCGGCGTCCAAGGCATCGGCAAGGTCCCGGAGCCGGTCCTGCGCGTCGCGGCGGTCCGCCTCGCCCATCCCGGCCAGGACGGGAGCGATGACGTCGCCGGGATGCCCCGGCATCGGGACCGCACCGGGTACGACCGCGTTCAGCACGCGAAGCGCAGCGCGAACGGACAGGGACGCGAGCAGGGATCCATGGGCCGGGGCGGCGGCGTCCCGCAGCGGAGCCGGCAGGCCGCGAGGGATCACGCGGATCGAGGTGTCGTCCAGGCCCGCGGCCGCCGCCGTGTCGCGCACGGTTCGGTCGGACGCTCCGAGTGAGGGGAAACCGCACCCCAGCAGCCAAGGGACGGCGGCATGCGCGGTCGCGCGCAGCATGGACACGGCCATGGCGCGTTCGAGGACGGACGGTCCGACGGCGATCACCCTGGGACATTCCCCGAGATCAACCGGGCAGTCCGCCGCCCACCCTGGCGGCAGGTCGAGCACCACGAGGCGTCGCGCGGGATCGGCGGCCGCTTCCCGCGGGAAGTCCTCTGCGAAGGAGGGACCGTCCCTGCAAAGCTCGACAACGCGCAGCGTGTCCGGCACGCTGTCGAGTCGAGGCAGCCGGGATTCGTGCGCGCCTACGACGCGCAGGAGCGTCGTGGCGGTGCCGACCGAGGCTGCGGCACGGGCAATCAGGAAGGCGGCGTGCGTGCCAACGGCACGGCCATCGCCGCCGAACAGCGCGATGATCATGGCGAAACCCCAAAGGCGGAAAGCGGCCCTCCCGCTCGACGATCAGTCGGGCGGGGGCGGGCAGTCGGCGGTGCTTGTTGAAGTTCCCAATTATACCTGTGCTATAAAAATCTTTCAAGCCTCGCCCGACGCGCCTCGGGGAGTGGACTTCGCCTCGGCTGCGGATTTCCCTCCGGACCGGACCGTGCCAGGATACCTATGCCAAGCCGCCCGCCTGCTGGTCGGTCTCACCCAGCAGGAGCTTCACCTGCTGGCGCGCGTTTCGAAGAAGTCGATCAACGACTACGAGAACGGCTTCATCGCGATCCGAGTCGCGCTTGCGAAGCGCTTGGTCGCGGCCCTTCGCGGCGCGGGCGCCCGTTTCATCGCGGGCGAGGGATACGTCGGCGTGATCGTGAGCGGGCGGAGAACGGAGGCGGGCGTCCCGGCGGCTCCCTTCGGACAGGGAGTCCAGGAAGCCGGGATCGTCTCCGACCCGGGTCCCTCGGGCGGTTCCGCCAAGCCGCGCCCCGCCCGCGGCAGGCGTGCGTCGCAGGGGGATTGAGGCTCGAAATCCCCCGGTGGCGGTTCTCGGCGCGTTCCAGGCTCACCCCGTCCTGCCTTCGAGCCTCGTCACACGACCTTGCCGACGAGGCTCCCGATGCCTGCGGTGACGCCCACGGCGAGTGATCCCCGGAACGTCACCTGTACTGTACCGTCGCCCGCGGCACTGCGGCACCACCCGCCTTCGCCCCGAGGGCGCCGAGAATGGCGAGGAACACCAGCGAGGCCGCTACCTCCGTGTATTCGGGCCCGCGCTCGACGTAGATGCGAGCGAGATTTTGGCGCTTCGCCAGGGGTCGTCGGTGAGTTCGAGCCGCTCGCGGTCGGCCCGCTCGGTCTCGGACCGGGAATTGACCGAAGGGCACTTCCCGACCGCCATCGACATCGCGCTAGCCATCAGGATCTCCCCGTTTGTGCGTGGCGGACACCGCGACGCCGACGCTGAGGCTCGCGGTCGATACGGGTCCATCGTTGGTGCTAAACGCCGCGACGCGAAGCCAGCCGGCACGGTCGATAAGGTGCTGTGCGGGTCCTATTTACGGCTACGGCGAGAACAGCGAGGGTCGGCAGGCCCAACGTGTTCATCCGAAAGACCTTTGACCGCAGCACGAGCTGAAACTTTCGTGGCGGATAAACCAGCGCTGCGTCATGGCCGACACGGCGCAAGCTTGCCCGGCTTTTCCTGAGCAGGTCCCGGATTCAGGAGATGCGGCCGTGCTCATGCGCGCACTGTCGATGGTCGGCCAGCGTCTCGATCACCCGACACTCCCCCACCCGACCGTGGCCACATGCCTCGACCATGCGCCGCAACTCTCCGCGCAAAGCCACGAGTTGCCCGATTCGACGCTCGACCTCGGCCATGTGTCGACGGGCGATGCCGTCCACCTCCGCGCAGGACCGGTCCGGCTCGGTGGACAGAGCCAGCAACTCGCGAATCGCCTGGATCTCGAATCCGAGTTCGCGCGCATGACGGATGAAATTGAGCCGGGATATCTCTGTCTCCAAATAGCGACGCTGCTTGCCCTCGGTGCGGGTCGGGGCCGGCATCAAGCCTGCTCCCTCGTAGTAGCGGATGGTTGGCACCTTCACGCAGCCAGACGAGGTAGCCCCGCCGGGCGCCGACGCGGCGCATCCC
>NZ_BPRD01000605.1 GCF_022179745.1 Methylorubrum podarium | reverse complement strand
CGTTCCACCGCGACCGCGGCCCGTTCGGCCGTCGCGCAAGGTTTCCCGCTCCCTAACGCGATCCCTCGCATTGGCCGCAGATCCGTGAGCCGCAATTCGCCCTCACGGACGGGCGGATCGTTGCCGGGGCGAATCGATAAAATTGCGCGGATCGACTTCAGCGCGGCGGAGGGGGTGCGGCGACATCCTGGCCTCGTTCGAAGGAAACGCCGCGATGCGCACCACCGGGACGGGTCATCTCAAGACGGGGCTCCAGATGGGGCTCTTGGCGCTGCTGACCCTCTGCGTCGGCCTCGTCAGCGAGACCGGGGCCCAGACCGCTCCGCAGATGATGGCCGCGCTCCCCGCGGCGAGCGCCGGCCTCATCCCCGGCGCCGAGGCCCGGCCGATCCTGGCCTGGACCGAGTTCTGCCAGTCCTATCCGGCGGAATGCGCCTTCGATCGCGCCGAGCCGGCCCGGATCGCGATGACCCCGGCCATCTGGTCGACGATCGTCTCGGTCAACCGCCGGGTGAACCGGACGATCGACCCCGTCACCGACCAGGAGCATTGGGGCCGGCCCGACCGCTGGGACCTCGCCGAGGACGGCCGCGGCGATTGCGAGGATTTCCAGCTTCTCAAGCGCCGGATGCTGGCCGCCGCAGGCCTGCCGCGCCGGGCGATGCGGATGACCGTGGTGATCGACGAGAAGGGCGAGGGCCACGCCGTCCTCACCCTCATCACCGACCGCGGCGACCTCGTGCTCGACAACAAGACCAACGCGGTGCTGACCTGGGCCCAGACCGGCTACGTCTTCATCAAGCGCGAGGGGCAGGACGCCCTGGCATGGGTTTCGCTGGGCGGAGCCAGCTCGCCCGTCACGACGGCGAACCGCTGAGCGCGGCCCCGCTTCGCGGATCGCCTCCGCGCGGCCTGCGGAGAAAGGGGCGGCCGGTGTGGCCGGATTGCCAGCCCGAGCCGGCTTGTCTCGCCGCGGCACGGGGAAGCGGCAATCCGCCTTCACCGTTCCTTCATTTTCGTATTGAGCCGGGCCTCGGCCCGTGCAAGCTTCGCCGGGAAACAAGGGGCTGCGGGACGGTCGGCCATGCGGTACGCGGTGCTTCGGGGCGTCGGCAACGGATCGGCGTTCCTCCGCGGGGACGTGAGACGGCGCCTCGGCCGGGCGGCCCATCTGTCCCTCGTCGGCGCGACCCTGCTGCTCGGCGGCGCCGCGGCGCCGGTCCAGCCGAGCCAGGCACGCACCGCCGGCCTGCCCGAGGCGGGCAGTGCGGCCGATCCCGGTGCCCCCGCCCGCCCCGTCGCCGCCTGGAACGATTTCTGCGCCCGCTACCCGTCCGAATGCACGGTCGATCCCACGGAGCCGGCGGTCGTCACCCTGACGCCCGCGCTGTGGCACACGCTCACGACCGTCAACCGCCGGGTCAACGCCCGCATCAAGCCGATCACCGACATGGCCCATTGGGGCGTCGTCGATCGCTGGGATTTCCCCGATGACGGCTTCGGCGACTGCGAGGACATCCAGCTCCTCAAGCGCCGGATGCTGGTGGAGCGGCGCCTGTCCCGCCGGGCCCTGCGGATGACGGTGGTGATCGACGAGATCGGCGAGGGCCACGCGGTGCTGATGGTGCGCACCGACCGGGGCGACCTGATCCTCGACAACAAGACCAACGCGGTGCTGCCCTGGCAGCGCACCGGCTACAGCTTCGTCAAGCGCGAAGGGCAGGACGGAAAGGCCTGGGTCAGCCTCAACAACGACGCCTCGCCCGCCACCACCGCCAACCGCTGATCCGGATCGGCGTTCGGGCGTTGAAGGGCATGCCTCAGCCGCGCTCCGAACCGTTCTCGCTTCGCCCGCCCCGCCGCCGGGCCGGTCCGGCTCGGGCCGGCTCTCCCTTCCGCGGCGGCGGCGCCCCGTGATGCCGACCGAGGCCGCCCTCGCTTCCGCCCCGTATCCCGCGGCGGAGACCGACCTCCTCGCGGTGCTGCCGCTCCCCGCGCTGCTCCTGGAACCGTCGGAGGCCGGGGCGACGATCCGCGCCGCCAACCCCGCCCTGCTGCGGCTGACCGGCCTCGGCGAGACCGCGCTCGTCGGGCAGGGGATCGAGGCGCTGGCCTGCCACCACGGCGATCATGCCGGCTGGGCACCGTTCCGCGAGGCCCTGGCCCGCGGCGAGGCGGGACGCTTCGAGCTGCTGTTCGGCCGCGGCGGCGGCGCCTCGTTCTGGGGCGAGATCCACCTCGCCGCCCTGCCCGGCGGCGACGCCCCGCGCCTCCTCGGCCAGATCATCGACGTGACGCGGCGGCGGGACGCGGAGGATGCCCTCGCCCTGTCGCGGCAGCGGGAGGCGCTCGGGCTCCTGACGAACAGCGTCGCGCACGAATTCAACAACTTCCTGCAGATCCTGATCGGCTACATCGACGGGCTGAAGCGGCGCCTCGGCGACCGGCCGGAGCCGTTCATCCAGCGGGCCATCACCCGCTCCACCGAGGCCTCCGAGCGGGCCGCCGTGCTCACCCGGCAGCTCCTCGCCCATTCCCGGCGGATCGCGCCCGACCTGCGCCCGGTCGATCTCGGCGCGGCGGTGCAGGCGGGCCTCGACCGGCTGCGGCCGGGCCTGCCGCCGGGGATCGCGCTGGATCTGTCGATCCCCGACGGCCTGCCGCCGGCCCTGTGCAACCCGATCCAGCTGGAACTGGCGCTCGGCCACATCCTCGCCAACGCCTGCGAGGCCATGGCCGGGCGCGGCCGCATCGGCGTGACCCTGTTCGCGATCGAGCCCGGCGACCGCTCGCTGCAGCGCCCCGAGGCCGGGGCCGTCGGCCTCAC
>NZ_BPRD01000604.1 GCF_022179745.1 Methylorubrum podarium | reverse complement strand
CCGCCCCCTCCCCCGTCGCATTCTCGGAGTTCCTGCGGATCGTCTGGCTGACGCCGGACTTCGACGCCTTGTTCCGCGGGGCGGCCGGCGACCGGCGCCGCTTCCTCGACCGGCTCGTGCTCGCCGTCGATGCCGGCCACGGCGCCCGCGTCTCGGCGATGGAGCGGGCCCTGCGCTCCCGCAATCGGCTCCTCGACGAGCGGCCGGACGACGGCCGCTGGCTCGATGCGGTGGAGCGCGAGGTGGCCGAGCTCGGTGTCGCCGTGGCGCTCGCCCGGCGCGAGACGGTGGAGCGCCTCGACCGGCTGATCGCGGAAACGCGGGACGATGCCGCGCCCTTCCCTTGGGCGTCCTTGCGGCTGGAGGGCGACCTCGACGATCTCGTCGCGGTCTGGCCGGCGCTGGAGGCGGAGGATCGCTTCCGCCGCGCGTTGCTGCAGGGCCGCCACCGCGACCGCGCCGCCGGCCGCATCGAGATCGGACCGCAGACGACGGACCTCGTCGTACGCCACGGACCCAAGGACGTGCCCGCCGCCACCGCCTCGACCGGCGAGCAGAAGGCGCTGCTGATCGGCCTCGTGCTGGCCCATGCCCGGCTCGTGCGGGCGATGAGCGGGCTCACACCCCTCATCCTCCTCGACGAGGTGGCCGCCCATCTCGATCCGCGGCGGCGCGCCGGTTTGTTCGACGCGCTCGAAGCGCTGGAGGGGCAGGTCTGGATGACGGGCGCCGATCCGGCCCTGTTCGTCGAGCTGGAAGGCCGGGCCGACCTCATCGGTGTGGCGGAAGGCCGCCTCGTGCCGGCCGGAGCGTGAGGCTCAGACCCTCGCGTCAGGGATGTCGGTCTGCGCGAAGTCGTTGCCGACGAAGAGGAGCGGGACGTTGCGGGTTCGGGCGCAGGCATAGGCGAAGCAGTCGCCGAGATTGAGTTGGGCAGGATGGCCTTGTCCCTTGCCGTAGCGCGCGTAGGCCGTGACGGCGGCCATCGACTCCTGGCTTCCGATGGCGACTTCCTCGATCTCGGCAGTCTGGAGCAGGTGCCGCACCAGCCGTTCCGCCTGCTGGACCGACGCCGCGCCGAGGCGGCGCAGAGCCATCACCGTTTCGACGACGGCTACCGCCGAGGTGTAACGGACCGGTGCCTCTTCGAGCCGACGCGTCAGCGCCTCCGCCTCCGGCTCGCGTGCGATGATCGCGACCATCGCCGATGCATCGACGAACATCAGGGCTCGTCGTTCATGTCGTCGAAGAACGCCTTGTCGGCCTTCAGGCCGGTCTTCGGCCAGGCGGCGAAAGCCTCCTGGATCGGCTTGATCCGTTCGGCGAGCGAGGGCGACGATTCCCGCCGTTGCAGTTCGTTGGACAACGCCATACGCACCGCCTCGGTCTTGCTCACCCGAGCCTGCGATGCCAGCTTCTCGGCGAGGCGGTTCACCTCCTCGCTGCGGATGTTCAGGGGCATGGCGGCCTCGTTGTGTAGACAGCCGCAAACTATTGCCTACACGCCTCGTCCGCAAGTCGGACGAGGACCTCGATCACCCGTTCGCCTCGGCAAGTGACCCGATGACTGCTCGCCTCGACGAGGCCCGTGCCGCGCTGAAAAAAACCTTCGGCTACGACGACTTCCGCCCCGGCCAGGACGAGGTGATCGGCGCCGTGCTCGACGGCGCGGACGTGTTCGCGGTGATGCCGACGGGCTCGGGCAAGTCGATGACCTACCAGTTGCCCGCCCTGGTCGATGCCGGGCTCACCGTGGTGGTCTCGCCTCTGATCGCGCTGATGCACGATCAGGTGCAGCAGATGCGCGCCTTCGGCATCGAGGCCGCGACCCTGAACTCGACGGTGGCCGAGGCGACCTCGCGGGAGACGTGGCGGAAGATCCGCTCCGGCGACCTGCGGCTGCTGTTCGTCTCGCCCGAACGGCTGCTGATGGACGGCTGCATGGAGGCCCTGTGCGGGGCCGGCGTGCGGCGGCTCGCGGTGGACGAGGCGCACTGCGTCTCGCAATGGGGCCACGACTTCCGCCCCGAATACCGCGAGATCGCCCGCGCCCGCGAGGCGCTCGGCAACGTGCAGACGCTCGCCCTCACCGCCACCGCCGACGCGGCGACCCGCGCCGAGATCGCCGAGCGGCTGTTTCCGGCGGGGCGCCCGCCCAGGACCTTCGTCCATTCCTTCGACCGGCCGAACATCCGGCTGACCTTCCAGCCGAAGGACAACCCGACCCGCCAGCTGGAGCGCTTCCTGCGCGACCGGCGGGCGGAGAGCGGCATCATCTACTGCTCGTCGCGCAAGCGGGTGGAGCAGCTCGCCGACACCCTGAAGGGCGACGGCTTCAACGCCCTGCCCTACCATGCCGGGCTCGACCAGGGCACGCGGGCGCGCAATCAGGACACCTTCCTGCAGGAGGACGGTGTGGTGATGACCGCGACGATCGCCTTCGGCATGGGCATCAACAAGCCGGACGTGCGCTACGTCTGCCACGCCGACATGCCGACCAACATCGAGGGCTATTATCAGGAGATCGGCCGCGCCGGCCGCGACGGGCTGCCCTCCGACACGCTCACCCTCTACGGCCTCGACGACATGGCCTTGCGCCGCCGCCAGATCGACGAGAAGGAGATCTCGGACGAGCGGCGCCGGGTCGAGCGGCGCAAGCTTGAGGCGATGATCGCGCTCTGCGAGGGCGCCGCCTGCCGCCGGCAATCGCTGCTCGGCTATTTCGGCGAGGCGAGCGCCGCTTGCGGCCGCTGCGATCTCTGCCGCAGCGGCGTCTCGCTCATCGACGGAACGGTGGCCGCCCAGAAGCTGCTCTCGGCGATCGTGCGCACCGGCCAGCGCTTCGGCGCGGCCTATGTCTGCGACGTCGTCCACGGCAAGGAGAGCGAGACGATCCGGCGCAACGGGCACACGGCGCTCAAGACCTTCGGCGTCGGTGCCGACAAGCCGGTGGCGGCGTGGCGGGCCCTGCTGCGCCAGCTCTTCGCCGCCGGGGCGGTCGCCGAGAACACCGACGGCTATGGCGGCCTCGTCATGACCGAGAAGGGCGAGGCGATCCTGTTCGGGCGCGAGACCATCGAGGTCAGGCCCGATCCCGAGCCGAAGAAGGCCGAGCCGAGGAGCCGCCGCACGGCGGCCCGCGACGACGAGGCGAATGCGCTCAGCGAGGCGGACGAGGCGCTGTTCCAGCATCTGCGCGGCCTGCGCGCCACCATCGCCCGGGCCGAGGGCATTGCCGCCTTCATGGTGTTTCCCGATCGCACCCTGATCGAGATGGCGCGCGCGAAGCCCGTCGATCTCTGGGCTTTGCGCTCGGTCCACGGCGTCGGCGAGCGCAAGCGCGAGGCCTACGGCGAGCGCTTCACCGACGCGATCCGCGAGTTTCTCGACGACGCCAAGAAGGCCGGCTGACGGGCTTCGTCCCCTCGCCCGCCGAACCCGATCCCCTTCACCGAGCCGTCGGCGACTCGGCGGGACGGCCCGTCGCATACATCTGCGCTTGCCATGCAAGGGTTATCCACATATTGTCCACAGAAAGAACATAACACGAACATCAGCCGCCGACAGAGGCGGCGCCCCTCCTAACACGGACCCGGTCCACAGCCTGGGGACAACCATGAGAACCGCCGACAAGCAGATCGCCGACATCCTCGTGCGCTACGGCGAGCCCTTCGCGGGCAACGTCTGGCGCGTGCAGGGCACCGCCGTCATCTACCACAAGACCCTGGAGCGGATCGCCGGCCACACAAAGATCCGCTTCGACCCGCCGACCCTGCTGCGCAGCGAGCGCGACGAGGCGGTGATCCTCGTCACCGGCCGCATGCCCGGCGAGAAGGCGGGCGAAGAGCGGGTCGAGTGGTCGATCGGCGAGGCGCTGGTGAACGTGAACTACCGCGTCTCCGGTCGGCAGGCGGCTTATGTCTACGCCATGGCCGAGAAGCGGGCGAAGGACCGGGTCATCCTCAAGCTGATCGAGTTGCACGGCCTCGTCTATTCCGAGGAGGAGGCCGACGAGTTCCGCCAGAACCAGCCGATGGCGATCCGCGCCGTGGATGAGGATTTCGATGCCTCCCCGGCCTTCGACGAGGTGACCGAGCAGGAGGCCGACCTCAAGCGCCTGATCGACGAGGCGGAGTCGATTAATGCGGTCACCGACCTGATGCTCGACGAGCGCACGCAGGGCATCCTCAATGCCATGCCGCACGGCACCCGCGAAGAAGTGCGCGACTATGCCAAGGCCCGCCTGCGGGCGCTGGGCTGGCCGCCGGCCAAGAAGGCCGGGCGCGGCAGCCGCGCCGCGTAACGGGATCCCGAAGGGCAAGCCCTTCGGCCGGGCGCCGGGGCAGCGCCCCGGTCTCACCAGGGCTCTGCCCTGGACCCGCGAAAGGACTCGTCCTTTCGAAACCATGACGGGGTGAGGGCATGAACGCGCCGGTCCGGCCTCCCGATCTCGACGTGCTGGCCGGTTCGGTGGAGCGCGTGACGTTCCACAGTGCCGAGACCGGCTTCTGCGTCCTCAAGGTCCATGCCCGCGGCCGGCGCGACCTCGTGTCGGTGGTGGGCCACGCTCCCGCCATCGCCGCGGGCGAGTGGCTGACGGCGGCAGGGCGTTGGGTCACGGATCGCGAGCACGGCCTCCAGTTCCGCGCCGACACGCTCCAGGTGACGCCGCCGACCGGGATCGAGGGCATCGAGCGCTACCTCGCTTCCGGCCAGATGCGGGGCATCGGCCCGATGATGGCCAAGCGCATCGTCGCCGCCTTCGGCGAGGCGGTGTTCGAGATCATCGAGGCCGAGCCCGCTCGCCTCACCGAGGTCGAGGGCATCGGCCGCAAGCGCGCGGCCCGCATCGTCAAGGGCTGGGCCGAGCAGAAGGCGGTGCGGGAGATCATGATCTTCCTGCACGCCCACGGCGTCGGCACGGCGCGGGCGACCCGCATCTTCCGCACCTACGGCGGGGATTCGCTCAAGGTGATGGCCGAGGATCCCTACCGGCTCGCCCGCGACATCCGCGGCATCGGCTTCCGCACGGCGGACGCGATTGCGCTGCGCCTCGGCCTCGCCCGCGACGCGCCGCAGCGGCTCGCGGCAGGGGTGTCCTACGCGCTCCAGACGGCGATGGACGAGGGCCATTGCGGACTTCCCGTCGAGCGGCTCGTGCGTCTCGCCGCCGACCTCCTCGACGTCGCGCCCGATCTCGTCCGCGTCGCGGCGGCGCTGGCGCTCCGCGAGGGACGCGAGGTCGTGGCCGACACCCTGCGCGGCGAACCCTGCCTGTTTCTCAAGGGCCTGCACGGGGCCGAGCGCGCCATAGCCATGCGTCTCGCCGAGCGCGCCGCCGGCTCGCCGCCCTGGCCGCCGATCGACCTTGCGCAGGCCCGCCCTTGGGTCGAGAGCAGGACCGGCAAGACCCTGTCCGCATCCCAGGCCGAGGCGGTCGGGCTGGTTCTGCGCTCGAAGCTCTGCGTGCTCACCGGCGGCCCCGGCGTCGGCAAGACCAGCACGCTCGACGCGATCCTGCGCATCCTGACGGCGAAGGGCGTGCGGGTGCTGCTCGCCGCGCCGACCGGTCGGGCCGCCAAGCGGATGACCGAGCAGACGGGGCTCGAGGCCCGCACCCTCCACCGCCTGCTCGAAATCGACCCGCGCAACGGCGGCTTCCAGCGCGGCGAGGACAATCCGCTCGAGTGCGATCTCCTAGTCATCGACGAGACCTCGATGGTCGACGTGCCGCTGATGCACGCCCTGCTCAAGGCGGTGCCGGACCATGCCGGCCTGATCCTCGTCGGCGACGTCGATCAGCTGCCCTCCGTTGGCCCCGGCCAAGTACTCGCCGACGTGATCGCCTCCGGCCGCGTGCCGGTTGCTCGCCTCACCGAGATCTTTCGCCAGGCGGCGGAGAGCCGGATCGTCGTCAACGCCCACAGCATCAATACGGGGCGGATGCCGCTCACCGCACCGAAGGGCGAGGACAGCGATTTCTACCTCGTCGAGATCGAGGATGCGGAAGCCGGCGTCGACACGCTCGTCGAACTCGTGACCCGGCGCATCCCGCGCCGCTTCGGCCTTGACCCGGCTCGCGACATCCAGGTTCTGACGCCGATGATCCGCGGATCGCTCGGCAGCCGCAACCTCAACAACGCGCTGCAGCGGGTGCTGAATCCCTCGCCGTCCGCGCAGGTGGAGCGCTTCGGCTGGCGTTTCGCCCCCGGCGACCGGGTGATGGAGACCCGCAACGACTACGACCGCGACGTGTTCAACGGCGATCTCGGAACGGTGAGTGCCATCGACGCGGAGGAGGAGGCCCTCGTCGTCGATTTCGACGGCCGGCCGGTGGTGTACCCGTTCAACGAACTCGACACGCTGGTGCCGGCTTTCGCCACGACGATCCACAAGGCGCAGGGCTCGGAATATCCCGCGGTGGTGATCCCGGTGGTCACGCAGCACCGCACCATGCTCGCGCGCAACCTGCTCTATACCGGCGTCACCCGCGGCCGCCGCCTCGTGGTGCTGGTCGGCCAGCGCCGGGCGATCGGCATGGCGATCCGCGAGGCGGCCTCGCGGCGGCGCTGGGCGAAGCTGCGCGAATGGCTCGAAACTGCCTGAGACGGGGGACCGCGTTTTGGCCTCGCCCCGGCCCCGCCGCATCGTGTAGGCAACGGACGACCGAGCGACTCGCCGAGACGCTCGACCTTCCCGTCTCCGAGAACGGCGGTCCGCCATTCCTGACTCTGACACGCAGCCGGTGCGGCAGGTCTTCTATCTGCCGGGTTTCGATCCGCGCGAGCCCGAAACCTATTGGGGTCTGTTCCGACGCGAGAGCCGCATCACGGCCGAGCGGCGCGGCATGGCGATCACCGTCGGCGATCCGGTCCGCTCGGCGGACGGCATCAGCCTTGATTGGGATGTGCGAAGCGAGGCCGACGGTGACGCGACGCGGGTGCGCTACTCTCTTCTGCGCTGGGACGACATCGTCCGAGCCCGGTTCCCCCGCTCCAACCTGCGGCGGCTGACGAGCCTGCCGGGATTATGGTGGCGGTTGTGGCGCTCCGGCTACCTGCGGCGATTCCAGCGCGAGGCGCGGCGCTTCTACCGGGTCATCGTCAGCGTCCACCAGTTCTATTTAGTCTTCGTGCTGGCGAGCCTCGGGCTGGCCGTCGCGGCGGTGGCGCTGACACCGCTCTCCGGGCTGCCCATGCTGGCCGGAGCGGCCCTGGTCCCGGTGCTCGCCTACGCGATCCTGGCGCTCGTGATGCATCTGACCCGCGGAAAACCGCTCTACGTCGCGCATCTCGTCGACGACACCACCTTCACGCACGACCACGCCGCGGGCCGCGAGACCGCGATGCGCGAGCGCCTGGGTCCCTGGGCGGAGCGCATCCGCGCGGCGGAGGGGCGGGCCTCCGAGATCGTGGTGATCGGGCATTCCTCATCGAGCTTCCTCGCCTTCGAATGTCTCGACCGCATCCTGACGGCCGATCCCGATTTCGGCCGGCGCGGCACGCCGGTGACCCTCGTGACCATCGGCAGCGTCATTCCCTGGATCACCCTCGATCCGCGGGCGGAGGAGACGCGCCGCGCGCTCGACCGGGTCGGCCGCGACGGGGCGATCGGCTGGCTCGATATCCGCGCCAACTGGGATTGGCTCTCGATCCACCTGCGCGATCCGGTGAGCGCCTCGGGCCTGCCGCCGCCACCGCCCGGCCGCTTCGCCGTGATGCGGGTTGAGATCGAGGATCTGATCGAGCCCGACCTCGTCGCGCGGCGGCGCTGGAATCTGTTCCGCATGCACTTCCAGCTCCTGATGTCGAGCCGGGCGCCGGACGCCTTCGATTACGTCGCCTTCGTCGCCGGGCCGATGCCGGTGCACGAGGCGGTCGAGCGGTGCCGGACGCAGCGCAGCGTGGCTGCGAGCGAGGAATTCACCTAGAAGAACGGAAGGACCGGCTTGTGCGCAATCGGCTTAAGGAAGCCCATGCCCTTTGCAGCCGGTGCTGATCCGCTCTAGAGCGGAGCGCGAAGTTGTTTCGCGTCGCAGGGGCCCATCGGATCCATCGCCGGTCGGCCCCGAGGGGTCCGGGTCGGACCGCGGCAAAGGTTTTGGACAGGGCCTTCGGATGTTTCGCAACGACGTTCCGATCACACCCGAGCTGGTGCGCCAGCACGGCCTGACACCCGACGAGTACGAGCGCTTCCGCGCCCTGGTCGGCCGCGAACCGACGCTGACCGAACTCGGCATCGTCTCGGCGATGTGGAACGAGCACTGCTCCTACAAGTCCTCGCGCAAGCACCTGCGCGGCCTGCCGACCTCCGCACCGTGGGTGATCCAGGGGCCGGGCGAGAATGCCGGCGTGATCGATATCGGCGACGGGCTCGCCTGCGTCTTCAAGATGGAGAGCCACAACCACCCGAGCTTCATCGAGCCCTACCAGGGCGCGGCGACCGGCGTCGGCGGTATCCTGCGCGATGTCTTCACGATGGGGGCACGGCCCATCGCCGCCCTGAATGCCCTGCGCTTCGGCTCGCCCGACCATCCGCGCACCCGCCACCTCGTCTCCGGCGTGGTCGCGGGCGTCGGCGGCTATGGCAATTCCTTCGGCGTGCCGACGGTGGGCGGCCTCGTCGGCTTCCACAAGCGCTACGACGGCAACATCCTCGTCAACGCCATGGCGGTCGGCCTCGCCCGCACCGACGCGATCTTCTACGCGGCGGCCACGGGTGTCGGGAATCCGATCGTCTATCTCGGCTCGAAGACCGGCCGCGACGGCATCCACGGCGCGACCATGGCCTCGGCCGAGTTCGACGAAGCCAGCGAATCGAAGCGCCCGACCGTGCAGGTCGGCGATCCCTTCGCCGAGAAGCTGCTGCTGGAGGCCTGCCTCGAACTCATGGCCTCGGGCGCCGTCATCGCGATCCAGGACATGGGCGCGGCGGGCCTGACCTGCTCGGCGGTCGAGATGGGCGCCAAGGGCAATCTCGGCGTGGAGCTCCACCTGGAGAAGGTGCCGACCCGCGAGGAGGGCATGACCCCCTACGAGATGATGCTCTCGGAGAGCCAGGAGCGCATGCTCATGGTGCTCAAGCCGGGCATGGAGGCCGAGGCGCAGGCCATCTTCGTGAAGTGGGGCCTGGACTTCGCCGTCATCGGCCACACCACCGACACCCTGCGCTTCGTCATCAAGCACAACGGCGAGACCGTCGCCGACCTGCCGATCAAGGAACTCGGCGACGAGGCGCCGCTCTACGACCGGCCGCACCTCGCCAACACCCATCAGCCGGTCATCAGTGCCGCGAGCGTCGAGGCGGGCGTCCGGAATGCGGAAGCGCTCAAGCGCCTGATCGGCTCGCCCGAACTCGCCTCGAAGCGCTGGGTTTACGAGCAGTACGACCACTTCATCCTCGGCAACACCGTGCAGAAGCCGGGCGGCGATGCGGCCATCGTCCGGGTCGAGGACGGTCCGAAGGGGCTCGCGCTCACCACCGACGTCACGCCGCGCTACTGCGAGGCCGATCCAATCGAGGGCGGCCGGCAGGCGGTGGCGGAAGCGTGGCGCAACATCACCGCCGTCGGCGGGCGTCCGCTGGCGATCACCGACAACCTCAATTTCGGCAACCCGGAGAAGCCCGAGGTGATGGGCCAGCTCGTCGGCTGCCTGAAGGGCATCGGCGAAGCCTGCCTCGCCCTCGACTTCCCCGTCGTCTCCGGCAACGTCTCGCTCTACAACGAGACCAACGGCGTCGGCATCCTGCCGACCCCGACCATCGGCGGCGTCGGCGTCATGGACGACGTGGAGCGCCACGCCACGGTCGCGCTCAAGCGCGATGGCGACGTGCTGGTCCTCATCGGCCGCACCGACGGCTGGCTCGGCCAGTCGCTCTACCTCTCCGAGATCGCGGGCCGCGAGGAGGGCGCGCCGCCGCCGGTCGACCTGGCGGTGGAGCGCCGCAACGGCGACTTCGTGCGCAGCCTGATCGTGTCCGGCATCGCCGACACCGTGCACGACCTCTCCGACGGCGGCCTCGCCGTGGGGCTCGCCGAGATGGCGATGGCCGGCGGGATCGGCGCGGCCCTGCCGGCGGCGCCGGACGGCGTACCGGCCCACGCCTTCCTCTTCGGCGAGGATCAGGCCCGCTACCTGATCGCGGTTCCGGCCGAGGCTGCGGCCGACCTCCTCTACAGCGCCTCGGCGCAGGGGATCGATGCGGCCACCGTCGGCATCGTCGGCGGCGACAGCTTGGTGCTGCCGGGCGAAGAGACCATATCCGTGGCCGAGCTGAAGGCCGCGCATGAGGGCTGGTTCCCCGCCTACATGGCGAGCCAGCCGGCTGCCCCGGCGGCGTAACGAGACGAGAGCGAGCGGAGAGCCCCGATGCCGATGGATGCGCGCGAGATCGAGTCGATGATCCGCGAGGCGCTGCCCGACGCGCAGGTCGAGATCAAGGATCTGGCGGGCGACGGCGACCACTACGCCGCGACCGTCATCTCCTCCGCCTTCAAGGGCAAGACCCGCGTCGCCCAGCACCAGATGGTCTACGGCGCGCTCCAGGGGCGGATGGGGGGCGTGCTCCACGCCCTTGCGCTGACCACCGGCGTTCCCCAGGATTAGGCCGCACATTCACGAAGCGGGTCGCCCCGATGGACCGGCCGAGCCTCTACGACGACGACATCGTGACCTGGGCCGAGGAGCAGGCGGCGGCTTTGCGGGCGCTCGCGGCCCGGAGCGACCTGTCGAACGCGGTCGATTGGGAGAATGTCGCCGAGGAGATCGAGAGCGTGGGGCGGTCGCAGATTCGGGCGGTCGAAAGGCTCCTGGCACAGTTGTTCGCGCACCTGCTGAAGCGCGTCTCGGCGCCGGACGCTCCACCGAATCTGCACTGGCGCCACGAGATCATCGCCTTCCAGGCTGCGGTGCGGGCTCGCTACGAGCGTTCCATGCGACAGCGGATCGACTGGTCGAAGGCGTGGCGCATTGGGATCGAGCTTGCCGCCGGCGATCTCGAAGTCTACGGCGACACACTGCTTCCGCACCTGCCGACGGACTGTCCGCTGACGCCGGAGGATCTGCTGGCAGCCCCTTTCGATGCCGACGCCGCCCTCGTGCGGATCGCCGAAGCCGCGGCCTTGAAATCCGCCGGACATTCCTGACTTCAAGCAAACACCACGCGAACGCCAACGAGGACGATGCGATGACCGACGTCAACACCGCCATCAAGAACGAGATCGACTCCCACGACGTGGTCGTCTTCATGAAGGGCACGCCGCAATTCCCGATGTGCGGCTTCTCGGGCCAGGTCGTCCAGATCCTCAACTACCTCGGCGTGCCGTTCAAGGGCGTGAACGTGCTCGACGACATGGCGGTCCGCGAGGGCATCAAGGCCTATTCCAACTGGCCGACCATCCCGCAGATCTACGTGAAGGGCGAGTTCGTCGGCGGCTGCGATATCGCCCGCGAGATGTTCCAGTCGGGCGAGCTGCAGCAGTTCCTCTCCGAGAAGGGCGTGCCGGTGAAGAGCGCCGCCTGAGCGGCGACCCCTCCCGGGAAACTCTTGCGGGAAACTCTTGGCTGTCGAACAGGCTTGTCTCTCGGCGGGGTCGCCGGGAGATCAGCATGCACGACGTCATCATCGTGGGCGGCGGCCCGGCCGGGCTCAACGCCGCCCTGATCCTCGGGCGGGCGCGCCGCACGGTTCTGCTCTGCGACGCGGGCGAGCCGCGCAACGCCGCGACCCCGCGCACCTGGGGCCTGTTCACCCGCGACGGCACGCCGCCCTTCGATCTGCGGGCCCAGGGACGGGCCGACCTCGACCGCTACGACACCGTGGAATGCCGCGCGGTCGCGGTGACGGACGCGTTTCGCGAGGATGACGGCTTCACCATCGTCCAGGCCGACGGTCGTCGCGAGCGGGCCCGTCGCCTGATCCTCGCGACCGGCCTCGCCCAGGACATCCCCGAGATCGAAGGGTTCGACACCTACTGGGGCACCGGTGTGCATTCCTGCCCTTATTGCGACGGCTTCGAGGTCCGGGACCGCCCGCTGATCGTCTACGGCCGCGGGCATGGCGGCTGCGGTCTCGCGCTTGAACTGACCGGCTGGAGCCGCGACGTCACGCTCTGCACCAACGGTGGCGACGGCGATCTCTCCGACAAGGACCGCGACCGGCTCGAACGCAACGGCGTGCGGGTGATCGAGGCGGAGATCGCGCGGCTCGAGGGCGACGGGGGCCGCCCGACCTGCCTCCGGTTCCGGGACGGCGGCAGCACGCCCTGCGCGGCGCTGTTCCTGATGCCGTTCGCCTGCAGCCCCTCCCCGCTCATCGCGCAACTCGGCTGCGAACTCGACGAGACCCGCAGCGTGGTGCCGACCCAGGAATACGAGAAGACCAACGTGCCCGGCCTCTACGTGGCGGGCGATGCCTCGCGCCGGGTTCAGTTCGCGGTCGTGGCCGCGGCGGAGGGCGCGATGGCCGCCTTCGCCATCAATGCCGAGTTCGTCGCGGAGGCGACCCGGTAGAGCGGAGGAGACGGGCCGACTGGCTTCCGGCACGACGGAAAAAGGCGTCGGACGGCGCGTTGTCCGGAGCGGGGTGTCCCCTTCCCGCCACTCATCCGGAGCCGCAATGACCCTACCCGTTCATCCCGACACGCCGCGCGTCGCGGTCGCCTGCGGCTGCGCCCTCGGGGAGGAGGTCGTGTGGGATGCCCGCGACGGTTCGCTGCTCTGGGTCGATATCGAGAACCCCGCAGTCTGGCGGCACTGGCCGGCCACGAACGAGACCGTACGCCTGCCGCTCGATGAGAAGCTCGGCTTCGCCCTCCTAACCCGCGATCCGGACCGCGTCGTCGCTGGCTTCAAGTCGGGCGTCGCCGCCCTGCGGCTCTCCGACGGATCCCGCACGCCGCTCGTTCGGCCGGACGATGACCCGGACGGCAACCGACTGAACAGCGGGCAGATCGGGCCCGACGGCCGGCTCTATTTCGGCAGCATGGATGACGGGGAGGAAGCGGAGACCGGTCGCTTTCATCGCTGGGACGGAGCCCGCCTCGAGACCTTCGGGAGCGCGGCCGCGGTCACGAACGGTCCCGTCGTGAGCCCGGACGGACGCCGGCTCTACACGATCGACACGGCCAACGGCATCGTCCGGGTTCACGACCTCGACGAGGAACGGATCGGATAGGCCCGGACCCTCCTCCGGTTCGAGGAAGGCTGGGGCAAACCGGACGGCCTGACGCTCGACGCGGAGGGCCATCTCTGGATCTGCCATTACGGCGCCGGCCGCATCACCCGCTTCACCCCTGATGGACAGGCCGCCTACGTCGTTCCGATGCCGACGCCGCTGGTGACCAAATGTGCCTTCGGTGGGGAGGGCCTCTCGACGCTCTACATCACGACCTGTCTGCGCGGTCGCGACCCGACCCTCGACCCGATGGCCGGCCATCTCTACCAAGTCGAGACAAACTTCCGCGGTGTCCTGCCAGATCTTCTGGAACTGCCGCGGACTTGAGTTGTACAACTCTTGCGGCTGTGGTGTGCGGCTTCGCACCGCAGTACGTTCCGTTGCGACGCAAAGATGAAAGCGCGGTTAAGGCTGAAGAACTGAGGGAACTTATCCCCGTTTTGCCAGTTCTTCACGAACGGTCGAGCTTTCGCTCGTAAACCGCGTGCCCTCGTCGAGGGCGGGAGCGGGTCATGCCAGTCTTCGATGCGAAGAATCTGACGGAGCAGGGTGACGGCGAGGCGCTTCTCGCCATTATTCTTCACGCGACGCCGAAGGCGCGGGACGAAGCGCGCGAGCGCGGACGGATGCGCCTGGAGCGGGCGACGATGCTCGCCGAATTGGCTCCGGCCGTGCCCGGTGCGACGCTGGCCGCCGTCACACCCGCCGAAATCCTGCCGGTGACCTGACGACCTGCTGTCCGCGCAGGTGCAACCTCACCACGTCTGGGGCGTGATGATGCCCTGGCGCGTGACCACGACCCATTGCCGGCCTCGACGCTCGATCGCCTCGACCCGTCCGATTCCGGGCACCGCGTCGCCGCGTCCGACCTCGACCAGCCGGCGGCGGCGGTCTTCGAGGATCGCGACGCCGTCGTAGACGTCGCGCAGGGCCCAGCCATCCAGGGTTTCCGTCTTCGGCTTCTCGGCGAGGCTGCCGGTCTGGGTCGGCTCCGCCGCGCGTGCTTCGGGCTTCGACTCGGATTTCGCCTCGGACTTCACTTCTGGCTTGGCCGGGACGGCGGCCACGGCGGCTTGCGACTTTTTCTCCAGTTGCGCGATCATGCCGGCGATCCGGTCGCTCTGCTCGCGCTCACCGCGGGTCACCGTCTCGGCTAGGATCGTCAACCGCTTGTCGAGCGCCTGTTCGCTGCGCCCGATCCGATCGGCCAAGCTAGCGGCGAGCGCCTTGGTCTCACCGCGGGCGGCCTCGCTCGCCTCCCGCAGAGCGGTGGCGGTGCGGGCCAGCCGGTCGATCTCCTG
>NZ_BPRD01000603.1 GCF_022179745.1 Methylorubrum podarium | reverse complement strand
CGAGCGCCGCCGCGCCCCGGATCCGGATCTGCTCGCGCCGGATGAGGTACCAGTTCGAGATCGCGATGTCGGTGAGGCGATACACCGGCCCGGCCGCTTTTCCCCGAGGTGGAACGAGTGACAGCGCAATGGACGCTGCGCCCGACGCATGCAAGGGCGGGATCGCCCGAGGCGGTGGGTCACGCCTCGATCGGCACGACGCGAGGCTGCCGGAATCACCGGTGAGGCGCCCGCTGTGCAGACCGATGGCGGGGAGCCAGCAATCACCGACCCGTGATTTGACGAAACGGCGGCAATCCGAGACCAGAACCGACACGTTGCCGATCTGGGCCTAACGCGCCGAACAACTGCCTCGGCCCCCTCTCAACGACAAGTTTACGAAGGCCGTTCGATTACTGTCTTTTCACGGGCACATGCGTAGTTTGCCACAGGCGAAGACCATCGATTTTGACACAAACGCAAAACGATCCGTGCCATACGGCGAGAGCTTCCCTCCGTCCGCCCAGAACATTGAATGTCGAGATGTCCGCCCGCCGTCCTCGCCTGACTTACGGGATCCTGTTTGTTGTCGCTTCCATTGTCCTGTGGGGCACGGCATCATGGCTGAGCGGCAGCATCATCTGGGTGTGAGGCCGGTTCAGATACTCTTCTTGTAGGCGATGTAGCCTCCGAAAATATAACCTCCCTGCAGGGCGCAGAGGGAGGCGGCCATCATCAGCATGTCGGCAACAGTGAAATGGCCGCTGTGAAATTGATAGATGACCCGTACAACGACAACAACGAAACTCGCGACGGCAAGCATTCCCCAGTGGTAGAAGAGGCCGATCAGTACACCGGCGACCATGAGCAATAAAATCGCTAGCACTGGATCATGATCCTGATCTGCCGGCTCGGCACCTGACAGCCTTCTCGTCGAGATCTTTCCTCAGGCTACCCTCTCGTCGGAGCACGCGCAAAGGCGCGCATGGCGTAAAACTAGGCTGACTTTGCAGGTTCCCGGTTATCGAACGACATCGTTAACGAACCGGTCACCTTGAGGAGGGGGCCGGACAAGGACGAGCCCCCTCGCTTCAGAATACCGGTTCGTGCAGCAACGTACCCGGAAGCCGTCGAACGCGCCTGCGACGAATTCCGTCGGGCTTAAGCCTTACCAACCTCCCGGTCACCGCCGTTTCCCTTCGACCACGACGGCGCAGCGGGCGTTTTGTGAGAGACACTAACACGCACTTGCCGCGTTCTCGCGGTGGTTTCCGTCCCGTGGCGACACCGACTCGCCCGGCCCATCAAACTAGTTGACTCCGTCAACTTTCATGGCGACGTTGACGCCATGGAAGACACCATCGCCGCATTCCGCCGCTTCAACCGGTTCTTCACGGGGATCGTCGGCGCACTCGACGAGCAATTCCTCGGCTGCGACCTGACGCTGCCGGAAGCGCGCCTGCTGTTCGAGATCGCGACGCACGACCCGGCGGAGGGGGCCGTGACCGCGCGGGCGGCGCAGGCGAGGCTCGGCATGGATGCGGGCTTCGTCAGCCGGATCCTCACCCGCTTCGAGCAGCGAGGCTGGATCACTCGCGCCCGCGGCGCGGATGCCCGCGTCCGGCCGATTCGACTGACCAAAGCCGGACGCAGCGCCTTCAAGGAGGTGGATGGACGGCAGCGCGCGTCCGTGGCGGGCCTCATCGGCGAATTCGACGCGGTCCAGCGGCGTGATTTGGCCGAAGCGATGGCACGGGTGCGCCTGCTGCTGCAGCCCGAGACGGCGTCACGCTTCGCGATCCGACCGTTCCGCACCGGCGATATGGGCTTGATCGCGGCCCGCCAGTCGATGCTCTACGCCCAGAGCCACGGCTGGGGCCGCGGCCTGGAGATCGTCGAGGGCGAGGCCACCACCAATTTCCTTCGGGATTTCAAGCCGGGACGCGAGCAGTGCTGGGTGGCGGAGATCGACGGCGTGATGGCGGGCTCCGTCTTCCTCACCGATGA
Organism: Methylorubrum podarium; assembly: GCF_022179745.1. Taxonomy (GTDB): domain Bacteria; phylum Pseudomonadota; class Alphaproteobacteria; order Rhizobiales; family Beijerinckiaceae; genus Methylobacterium; species Methylobacterium podarium. The sequence continues at coordinate 2,477 of NZ_BPRD01000603.1, read as the reverse complement.
AGGCGACGGCGTCGCGCGGCTGCGGCTCCTCTATGTCGAGCCCTTCGCCCGCCGCCGCGGCATCGGCGACGCACTGGTCGAGACCTGCATCGGCTTCGCCCGCGAGACGGGCTATGCCCGCCTCACGCTGTGGACCCATACGGTTCTGGAAGGCGCCCGACGGATCTATGCCCGCCACGGCTTCGCCTGCGTCGAGACCGCGACCCACACCGCCTTCGGCATGCCGGTCGAGGGCGAGACCTGGCTGCTGCATCTGCACGAGCCGGTGGAGGCATCGGGACAGGCGGCGTGACGGGGGCGCTCACCCCCGCCACGTCTCGTCCTCTCTCGCCGAAAAGCCCGACCGCCGCCGGTCCGGAGCAGCCGTTCCGCGACAAGCGCTTAGCCACCAAAATTCCTGGCGAGCCAAGCCCCCGCGGCGGCGAGATCGGCCTGCGACAGGCCGTGCCCGGCCGGGTTGACCGTGTGGGTCACCGCCGCGCCGGCCTGCCCGAGATTTGCTGCGAGCCGCTCGGCGTTGTCGGCGGGCACGATCGGATCGAGGGCGCCCGAGAGCAGCAGCACCGGACGGCCGGCGAGGTCCGCCCGCGGCGTCTCGGCGAGCGGCACCATCGCCCGCAGCAGCACCGCCCCCGCCAACGCCTGCGGGTGCAGGAGCAGGGTCGCGGCGGCGATGTTGGCCCCGTTCGAGAAGCCGACCGCCACCGGCGCGGCGAGACCATAGGCCGCCCGCGCCTGCGCGACGAAGGCGGCGAGGTCGCCCGCCCGGCGACGGACATCCGCCTCGTCGAACACGCCCTCGGCGAGCCGGCGAAAGAAGCGCGGCATGCCGTTCTCGAGAACCGGCCCGCGCGGCGAGAGCAGCGCGGAGCCGGGCGAGAGCGCGCGGCCGAGGGGAAGCAGGTCGGTCTCGTCGCCGCCGGTGCCGTGCAGCAGCAGGAGCGGCGGCGCGCCCGCGTCGGTGCCGGGCTCGAAGCGGTGGACGAAGTCGAAGGTGACGCCGTTCGTCATGGCTGTCTCCATTCCGTCTGAGAAGGGGGCGGCCGCCCGAGGGGATTCGGACGGCCGCGGGGGCGTGGCGGTTTCAGGCGACCTTCGGCAGCACCGCCTCGATCCGGTCGCGGTGCGGCTCGAGGAAGGGCGGCAGCTTCAGCCCGGTCCCGAGTTCCGCCGCCGGTTCGTCGATGGCGAAGCCGGGCGCGTCGGTGGCGATCTCGAACAGGACGCCGCCGGGTTCGCGGAAGTAGACCGAGCGGAAATACTGCCGGTCGCGCTGCTCGGTGACGGAGAGCCCGTGCCGGTCGCTCAGCCGCTCCGTCATCGCCGCCTGCACCGCGTCGTCGGCGGCGCGGAAGGCGATGTGGTGGACCGAGCCCGCCCCCTGCCGGCCGGGCAGGAAGTCGCCGACCGCGCGGAGCGTCACGAAGCCGCCCAAGCCCGCCCCGCTGGTCAGCCGGATCTGGCTGCCCTCGCGGTCCGCCTCCTCGAAGCCGAGCACATCGGTAAGGATCGCCGCGGTCGCCTCCGCCCCGCGCAGGAGCAGGGTGACGCCGTGGAAGCCCCGGATCGCGGTCTCCGGCGCGATCCCCTCGGCCGCCCAGGCCGGCTCGGCCTCCGCCCCCTCGACGCCGACGACCGCCAGGGGCATCCCGTCGGGATCGCGGAAGCGCAGCACCGTCTCGCCGAAGACGCTCACCGGCGCCTCGTGGGCGACGTTCAGCGAGACGAAGCGGTGCGTCCAGTCGCCGATGGCCGAGCGCGGCACGCGGAAGGCCGTCTCCGACACCTGCCCGATCCCGACCCGGCCGGGGGCGGCCTGGGCGATCGGGAAGAAGGTGAGGATCGTGCCGGGATTGCCCGCCTCGTCGCCGAAATAGAGGTGGTAGGTGCCCGGATCGTCGAAGTTGACCGTCTTCTTCACGAGCCGCAGGCCGAGCACGCGGGTGTAGAAGTCGATCGTGCGGGCGGTGTCGCTCGCGAAGGCCGTGACGTGGTGGATGCCGTGCGCGCTCATGGTGTGGATCTCCTGCCTCGAAGGATCGCCGCGGGGACGTCGTCCGGTCCGGGCCGCGATCGGTGTGAGCGCAATCTGGCCCTTGCCTTGGCTGATGAAAACGGAAACGATTGAAACGCATCGTTTCCGGATTTGATCTATGGCAAAGCTCCCCGATTTCGAAGCCTGGGCCGTGTTCGCGGTGGTGGCCGACGCCCTCTCCTTCGCCCGCGCGGCGGAGGAGCTCGGGCTGTCGAAGGCGACCGTCTCGAAGGCGGTGGCGCGGCTGGAGACCCGGCTCGGGGCGCGCCTGTTCCACCGAACCTCCCGCCGCCTGGCGCTGACGGAAGCCGGGCGCTCGGCGCGGGAGGATGCGGCGGGGCTGCTCGCCGCGGGCGAGGCGGCGGAGGCGCGGGCGCTCGACGCCAACGGCGTGCCGCGGGGCCGGGTGCGGCTCGCGGCACCGATGTCCTTCGGCGTCGCC
>NZ_BPRD01000602.1 GCF_022179745.1 Methylorubrum podarium | reverse complement strand
CCCGCGTGGTGCCGTAGGAGGCCTTTCAGCTCCTACCCCATCCGCCCGATCGCTTCGGCCGCCGTCGCTCCGCTCCTCCCCTTTGTGGGGAGGAGGCAGGAGGTGGGGGGGGTTCAGGATGAGGCGGTGCGGTGCCTTCTGCACTACCCCCACCCCGAACCCCTCCCCGCAAGGGGGAGGGGACAGGCCAGGCTCTGACCGAAGCGATCAAACGGAAAATGGTTTCAGGCGAGCTGCGTGTCCGGCGGGGCGCTGTCGGAAGGACGCTCGTCCTCGACGCTGGGGGCGGGCGCGCCGGGCAGGCCCACCGCCGCCTCCGTGGGCGTGGCGGTGACGGTCACCTCGTCGCCTTGAATCGCGAACCGCACGTCCATCGCCGCCGCGCGGGCGACGAGGCCGGCATAGAAGGGCAGGATGCCGTGGGCGTCGACGGTGCCGCCCTCGGGCGTGCCGGCGATCAGCGCCTCGACATGGGGCGGGATGCGCGCGTGGCTGCCCTTGGCGCGCAGGACGAGGCGCGGGCTGTCGCCGTCGCCGGTCACGGCCACGTCGATCAGGCCGCCGCGGGGAATCGCGCTCGACGCGATCACCACGAGGTTGAGCAGGAGCTTGACCTTGTTCTTCGGGAACAGCGCCTGGGGCGCGCTCCAGGCGATCTGCGTCTTCTCGTCGGCGAACATCGCCCGCGAGACCTTCTCGGCATCGGCCAGGTCGATCGAGGCGCCGGCCGAACCCGCCGCGCCGAAGGCGATGCGGGCGAACTGCACCCGGGCCGAGGCGGTGCGCGCGCTCTTGCGGATCAGTTCGAGGGCGAATTCGCGCATGGAAGGATCGTCGTCGTCCTCCAGCACTTCGAGGCCGTTCACGATCGCGCCGATCGGGCTGATCACGTCGTGGCACACGCGCGAGCACAACAGGGCCGAGAGGTCGAGGGCGTCGAGGGTGAGGCTCGTGGTACTACCGCTCATACTACCGCTCATGGCGCGCTCCGTTCCCGGCTGTCGACAATGGTGTCGCGAGGGGTCGTCGTTCGGCGAGGCGGCCCGCCCCCTCGGACGCGGCGGGCACCGGATCGGGCCAAGCGAATAGTCACCGCCGGCCGCTTTGGAAAGCCGCGGACCTCGATCCGCCGGACCGCGTCGGTTTCGCGACGGGACGACGGATCGCCCGCAGGCCGCTCCTCGATCCCAATTCTTGGTAAAGACTTGGTCAAGGCCGACATGCTGCGGCACAGATGTCCCGAATTCGCCGCAACCGGCGCG
>NZ_BPRD01000601.1 GCF_022179745.1 Methylorubrum podarium | reverse complement strand
GAACTTTTCCTGGATCGCCCTGGCCTTCACCGCCGCGCTCCTCGGCTTCGCGGCGCTGCTGCGGCGGGACAGGCCGGCGCCGCTCCCGGCGCACCTCGCCACCCGCACCGCCATCGTCATGCCGGTCTACAACGAGGGCAGCGCCCGGGTCTTCGCCGGGCTCCAGGCGATGCACGAGGCGGTCGAGGCGACCGGCCTCGGACGCCATTTCGACTGGTTCGTCCTGTCCGACTCGACCCAGGCCGACGCCTGGGTCGCCGAGGAGCGCGCCTTCCTCGCCCTGCGCGCGGAACTCGGGCCCGCGGCGCGCCTCTACTACCGCCACCGGGAGAAGAACCATCACCGCAAGGCCGGCAACATCGCCGACTTCGTCACCGGCTGGGGCGGGTCCTACGACCACATGCTGGTGCTCGACGCCGACAGCTTGCTCACCGGCGACTGCATCGTGCGGCTCACCGCCGCGATGGAGGCCGACCCGCAGGCCGGCATCATCCAGAGCCTGCCGCTGATCATCAACCGCAACACGCTGTTCGCCCGGCTCCAGCAATTCGCCGCGCGCATCTACGGCCCCGTCATCGCCACCGGGCTCTCGGTCTGGTCGGGCCGCGACGGCAATTACTGGGGCCACAACGCGATCATCCGGATGGAGGCCTTCGCCGAGGCCGCGGGCCTGCCGGACCTCAAGGGCCGCCCGCCCTTCGGCGGCCACATCCTCAGCCACGACTTCGTCGAGGCGGCGCTGATCCGCCGCGCCGGCTGGGGCGTGACCATGCTGCCGCGGCTGGAGGGCTCCTACGAGGAGAGCCCGCCCTCGCTGATCGATCTCGCCGTGCGCGACCGGCGCTGGGCGCAGGGCAACCTCCAGCACGCCCGCGTCATCGGCGCGGCCGGCCTCGCACCCGCCTCGCGCCAGCACTTCGCCACGGGCATCGCCGGCTACGTCGCCTCGCCGCTCTGGCTCGCCCAGCTCGTGATCGGCATCGTCATCGTGCTGCAGACCGCCTGGGTGCGCCCGGAATACTTCTCCGCCGAGTTCGGCCTCTACCCGGTCTGGCCGCGCTTCGACCCGGTGCGCGCGCTCCAGCTCTTCGCGCTCACCATGGGCATCCTGCTCGCCCCGAAATTCTTAGGGTTGATCCTGGCGCTCCTGGACGGCGGGACCCGGCGGGCGAGCGGCGGCGCGGGGCGGCTGACCCTGTCCTTCCTGATCGAGATCCTGCTCTCGGCGCTGATCGCGCCGATCGCGATGCTGATCCAGTCGGGCTCGGTGTTCCAGATCCTGGCCGGGCGCGACACCGGCTGGAACCCGCAGCGCCGCGACGACGGCTCGATCCCCTTCGCGGACATCGTGCGCCGCCACCGCTGGCACACCGGCCTCGGCGTGGTCACGGGCGTGGCGGCGTTCGCCATCGCCACCTCCCTGTTCCTGTGGATGTCGCCGACGATCCTCGGCCTCGTCCTGGCGATCCCGCTCTCCTGGGCGAGCGGCCAGCTGGCGCTCGGCCTCGCCCTGAAGGCCCGCGGCCTGCTGGTGACGCCGGAGGAGCAGGCCCCGCCGGCCATCGCGCTGCGCGCCGGCGAGCTCGCCCGCCGCAACGCGGCCCGCGGCTTCGACGACGCGGACGCGCTCGCCGCCCTCCACGCCGACGCGTCCCTTGCCCGCGCCCACGCCGCGATGCTGCCCGAGGGCCGTCCCCGGCCGCGCGGAACCATCGACGCGGACCACACGCTCGCCCGCGCCAAGATCGTGGAGGCGGAGACCGTGGCCGAGGCGCAGGCCTGGCTCACCCCGAAGGAGCGCTTCGCCCTGCTCCACGACCGCGCCGGGCT
>NZ_BPRD01000600.1 GCF_022179745.1 Methylorubrum podarium | reverse complement strand
CGCTCGCCTCGCTCCGTAGCTCAGCACCTGAAGCCGCAGTACGCAGCCAGCATCGCCGATAGGCTCAGCCAAAGAGCATGCCTGACGAGCGGCTCGTATCAACAACCCCCCGGGCAGAGGCCATCAACCCTGCGCGCTTCTTTTACTGCGCGAAAGCGTCCGCATCCGATCGTGGCTCCGGCAACTATCACCCAACGGTGAAGCCGAACAACCTCATGCGTTACCTCGTCCGACTGGTCACCCCGCCTGGAGGAACCGTGCTCGATCCATTCTTAGGCTCAGGTTCGACGGGGAAGGCTGCGGTGGAAGAGGGGTTTGGGATCGTCGGGTGTGAGTTGATGCCAGATTACGTGCAAATATCGCGGCTGCGGCTTAACACATAAAAATAAGACAACCCGCACTGTCAATCTGGTATGCGATAATACATCGATCAATTATCTAACTGTTGATCTACCCGCAGCGCAAAGTTTTCTTATATGATCACGATTTTATATTAGCCATTCTTGGCCGCAAGGCCGCGTGAATCAACGACAATTGACGATCAAGCTTTTAAACGATCGATCTTAAAAGTGGCTCCGTCCAATCGCACAACCCAGTTGGTTTCGGTTTCTTCCACTATACCAAACAAACCGTGATGTGCCTGACGATGATGATTCGGACAGAGAACCATAATATTTTGTCGACCCAGCGATCCAGCAACCAACTTGTGGACGGGCTGAACATGATGTGCTTCAGCGTACGGATCACCGTTTGGCTTCATAAAAGCGATGGGATTTTGGCCCACTGCCTCGCATATTTGGCATTTGTGTCCTCGATTTACTTTGACTGCGTTTCCTATGCCTCCTCGTTCAATGACATGGACGATCTTCTCGCGGGATCGAGGATCAAGATTAGGTAGCTTTTTCTCCAAGTTCGACAGACCGGTCGGGGAGAAAGACAAGCGGGCGGCGTTGATTTCTAACAAATCGGCCTGAGAGATACGAAGCACCTCCTCAAAACCCGCTTTCGAGATCGGAATGGTCGCGGTTTGAAGTGGGCGACGCAGATGCTCAAAATTACTTGTCAGAGGAATAAGTTTGCGATCGATAGGGCTGCCCACTAAGTTAAGCAGAATACTTACACGGCACCGAGGGACTATCTTCAGTGCGTCCGTTTTATTGGAGTAATAAGATGCGTCGTCATCAATGCGATTTGTCGCCGCTTCAATGACCTCTACAACAGCGTATACGCCAGCAGGTCTAAAGCGTCTTTTTCCCGTCCCTTTTTGCTCATTGATGCGGATTAAACCAAGGTCTCCGACTTGGATTTCGCTGATGTTGTGTTTGCTAACTTGATATGAAAGTTCCAGACTATCTGTAAGAAGCCGAGCTTCGCCGTCCCAATGCATACGATTGCATACGAAAATCCAATAACCTGTTGGAGGTAGTTTTCGTGTTGGCTCAGCTTTTATCGGAGCATGAATGGGCGATGGAAAACCGCTAAGTCCGCTCTCTTCGAAAATTGTCTTAGCCATATCGATAGCAGCCGGCGTGAATGGGAACCACCAGAAGTCCGCAAGACCTGCGCGCCTGACTCTCATGCGCGCAGAAAGAGGAGGGGAGCAAGCTCCAGGGTCTTTGATGGGCCGCAGCGCAGATGCGGCCGTGACAATGGTATGCCGCCGAGGTGCCTTCTGTGGGGTACCAAGGCAATAGACCCTGGTCATGTGGCACATTCGCTTCAACCATTCTTCAACACGAGGAAGCGTGCCACATACATCCAGCTTGACCATTGGCACGGTCATGCCACAATCCTTTTGATCTCAATGACGCAGAAGGACACGCATGCTGATCGGCCTCGCTCGCACCTCCACCCTTGAACAGGAAGCCGGGCTGGAGGCGCAGAAGCGAATGCTCGGTGCGGCAGGCGTCGAAAAACTGTTCGTCGAACAAACCAGTTCGGTTGGTCCGCGTCCGGCTTTGGAGGCGGCGATCGAGTTCAGCCGCGAAGGCGACACCCTCTGCGTCACCGATCTGTCCCGTCTCGCGCGAAGCATGCACGACTTCTGCCGGATTCAGGCGCTGCTGGAGAAGAAGCGAGTTGAGCTTCGCATTCTGAACCTGGGGCTCGATACAACATCGCCCACGGCCAAGCTAAGCCTAGGAATCCTGTCTGCGGTTGCTCAGTTCGAGCGGGAGATCATGCTTGAGCGACAGCGCGAAGGTATCGCGCGTGCAAAGGCTGAGAAGCGCTACAAGGGCCGTGCTCCGACCGCGATGGCGAAGGCCGAGGAGGTTCGGACGATGGCTGCGACTGGCGTCAAGAAGGCGACGATTGCGGCCGAGCTTGGCATCAGCGTACGAAGCGTATTTCGTATCCTGCAAATGAGCGAATGCGCTCTCGAATAGAGTGAGCAACCTCGTCATTCCACGAGCAGATGGCGGAGCATGCTCTAGGTCGCGCATTAACCGTCATTCTATCTGCGGCGGTGTTGCAGCGAAGTCATAGCGGCATCCTGAATAACAAAATAGTCTTAAAACTACGCGCGCCATCTGCAAAGCAGTTTTAGCTTAGAGCATAAAGACATGATATTGAGCCTTGATTTAGAAAATTTCAAAGCATTCAAATCGACCGGCACCCTCAAGTTAGCGCCCATTACCCTGATATACGGACCTAATTCAGGTGGAAAAAGCTCTATAATTCAATCTCTAATTCTGTTAAAGCAATCACTTTCGGCAAGTTCGATCCAAACTTCAAGACTAATGACGAGAGGCGAGTTAGTAGACTTGGGTACGTTCAAGTCTATTATCAATGGCCATGATTCGACGAAAATTCTTAAGATTGGCGTTTCATACAATACTTCTTTAGCAAGTGCAGAGGGGATCACTTCCGCTCTGCCGGCGGACTCTCTACGGCGGATTGAGTTAACGTTCCAAGCCGCAAGGGAGAAAGGTTCTAATCGACTAACGTCATCGTGCCTCCACCAAATAGAGTTTTTTGCCACGAAGACTACGAGTCTGCCGGGTTTGAAGGTACGACTAAATCGATCGGCGAAATTGCCGCGAGGTATCAAATCAAGGCAGCCAACGGCTGTAAATCTAAGTGCTTTTCAGTGGGCAGATAGTCAGTCTATAGTATCGTTTGTGAATTACGTGCTTGACAGGCGTCAGCAGTCCGCACCGAAGTCTCTTCATTCCCAATTCGGAGAAGGGCCCCGTGAAGACTCTGCATTGTATAAGAAAATGATCGATGCAGTTGAAAGTGCTTTTCTTGTTGGAGATGGCCTACTTCCCCGATCCCTTGTGACTCCCGCAGGAGAGAGTATAAGATACACTCTTGCTGGACGACTGGGCGGTTCTATTGTTGCGGTTCTTGACTATATGGTGCGTGAGTATGCTGGGGCGATGTCAAGCATCTCTTATCTGGGTCCACTAAGGAGCCATCCAGCTAGGCACTACGTGAAGCAGGGCGGAACAGTTAGTACCGTTGGCATTCGTGGTGAAAACACTCCGCAGGTCATCGCCGGACAAGAAAGAGAAATAAAGAGCCGAGTTAATAAATGGTTCGGGAAACTTGGTATAAATTACAAACTTACACCAAGACATTTCGGCAATGAAACTGCGGGCGAAATTATCTCGATCAACCTGACGGACGACACCACCAAGTTAGAGTTTTCACCGTCTGACGTGGGGTTTGGGATAGGGCAATTACTTCCTATCATCGTCGAGGGTCTTGTATCGTATCGACGAACGATATGCGTGGAGCAACCTGAAATCCACTTACATCCTCGTCTACAAGGTCATCTAGCAGATTTCCTTATCGATACCATTTCAATTGAGCCTGAGAAGGTGAAGACGCGACGGGGGCATAGAAACCAATGGATAGTTGAGACACATAGTGAAGCGCTGATGTTGCGACTGCAACGCCGCATCAGGGAGGGATCAATTTCACCGGAAGATGTTTCAGTGCTCTACGTCAACCCGATAACTTCGTCTGGGGGAAGCGAAGTACTTCAGTTAAGACTTGATGAAGATGGCGAATTTATAGACGAATGGCCGGACGGATTTTTTGAAGAGTCCTATCACGAAGTTTTTGCGGGCCGCTAGGATGTTAGTTCCATTTATGATCGACGTAGATGTTTTGGTCGAAACGGTGGATGGCGATCAGGTCCGTCTTAGCAATAGCTACAAAAGGCTGATCGAGCTTTGGAGAAAACTTGGAGTACTTGTTGTCCCTGAACAGTCTGTGACAGAGAGCAGCATCGCCAATAGAATTTCGTCACTCCCGCTTCGCCACCGCAAGCTATGGCAAGTAGCGTTGAAGGATCAAAGAAAAAAGCTGTTTCCGACGCCGAAACTGTCGGAAGAGGTCTTTTCAGCGTACGACAAACTTGTGACGTGCTCCCCGCATGTCGAAGTTGCCTTTGTAGAAGATGTTAAAGCCCTTGTTTTCGGCATTCCATCTGAGTTTCCATGCGGATACGTAGACGAAGGTGATATAGAAATTTGCAGATATGATTGCTGCGAAGACTCGGCGCTAATCAAAAAAGCAGATGCATTAGCTTCGAGTATAATCCCAAGTGGCTCGTCAATAGACGAGCTATGGTCATGCCGCTTTCATAAAATATCGCAATATTCGCGCCATATCGCAGTCGTTGACCGGTATTGTGTTGAGACAATGCAAAATCGAAGAGATGGAAAAAGTGGTCTAAAAACGTTCCTTAGCAAGGTTGCTTCCACTGGTAACAGGAACTCGGTTCACATCTATACCGGACATACCACGGGCGATCGCGATGCACTTGCTCAAGAAGTATTCGACTGCTTGGACGACTCGGGCCTGTTTCGAAGTCTATATTTACATGTACTTGCTGATCAGGATTTCGGGGCAATATCTCATGGACGTTATGTTCGCTTCGATGATATTGTCATCTCGGTTGACACTGGACTGGAAATTTTCCAGGGCGATACCGTATTCAGGAACAGCGAATTCTCCCTAAAATATGATGCGCCAGAACGCAAAGCGATTGAGCAGTCGTTGCGTCAGGCCGGTAAGACATATCAGGTAATTTGATTAGGGGCAGATACAGTGTCTTTTAAAAGTACATTCTGAACGAGAAGGCTTCATTTCGATCAGCGAACTTGTAAAGCATCCCTTTCAGTTTCCCTTTGCTATCGCGCAAGTCGGCAAACTGAAATGATCCCTCACAGTTTGCAGCGATCCATCTCCGGCGTTCATCCAACGCTGCGAGGAACGCATCATCGCCCATGACCGAACGGAGCAGACCCGGCTGCGGTACGACGTGGGGGGTAGCTTGTAGCTTATCAGCGTTGAGGCGCGTGATGACCGCGCGGAAGGAGGGGAGCATCGTCATGCACGTATTTACCCCTGGCGGTCTCCTCCCGCCGCGGGGTGAAGCTCAGGCTCGAATCTGGCGCTGCGCGTAGATCGAGTCGAACACCGTCTCGGCTCGCACGAACCGATCATGAGCCTGCTCGCGGTGTTGAGGGTGACGATCCGGGTGAAGATTCGCGCGATATGCTCGGCGGGCGGCGACGACGAGCCAATCCGGCGCACGCTCATGAAGCCCAACCCTGAGAAACAGCGGGTCTGGCTCCATTCGGCTCTCCGTGGGCTCACGAGCGCTCAAGCGCTCGATCTCCTGCTCAAGCGCTGCCGTATGGGCCTGCAATCGCTTCAGCGCCTCACTGGCGGCTTCAGCCTGATCGTCAGCAGCTTTGTGCGCCCAGGCAATGCGGTGGCGCTGCTGTCGCTCGTGCAGCGCCAGGGGGATGTATCGGATTGCGGCGGCCCAGATCAGGAAACCACCGGCTGTCGGCACGTAGCTGAGCAGCATCAGGCTGACGACGATGACGATGGTGCGCATCACCGGGACCGAGCGGACGCGCAGCACCTGCTCCTCCAGGCTTTCGATGAGGAAGCAAACGAGAGCGATCAACGGCCGAGCAACATCGGCAGGAGGTAGCCTTGGCCGACCAGCCGACCGGAGGCGTCGCGCGTGACATTCGAGCGCGCGTTATAGCTGCCGAGGATGGTGCCGCGGCCATCCCGCAGAACTTCGCGTGCGGGCGCGGCCATGCCGATGGCTGCCGTTCCGTCCATCAGGCGTGGTCCATCAGGTCGGCGAGTTCCTCGACAATCCCATCGACAGCATCATCGAAATCCTCTTCGGCGTCCTCGTCCGTGAGGTCGTACGCTCGAAGCAGAGAGGCCAGCCGCGATCCGGCCCGCCCCATTCCAGGGGCAACGTAGGAGAGAACGCCGTAGCTGCTGAACTTCGCGCGGATCACCTTTAGCGCGGCATGGCTGATCGGTTGGTTGTGGGTGCCACGAATCTGCTCGATCACCCACGCGCCGCCGCTCAGCGCCCGAAGCTCAATTGCAGCGGCCGTCTGGTCTCGGTCCCATTCGTAATGAAGCCGGCAGCCCAGCGCTCCATACGCAATCCTGCTGCCCAGGCAGTTGCCGAGCTTCCGACCCACCTCGTCGAGGTCCTTAAGGGGAATCAGGCGAAGATCAGGGTCGTCTGCCGGAATGGGCGGGGTGACGAGGAGCCGCTCTGACTTCCGAAGCCAACCCTCGATCCATTTCGAGAGATCGCGGTCCCGCGGCGACAGATGGTCAAGGCTCTCCACGAGCGTCGCATCGGTAGCGCTCGGCACGAGCCTGCGGATCAGCGCCAAAGCCTCGTGGAGAGCCTCAAGCGCCGTTTCGCTGCGCACCCGTTCGAGAACGTGCGGGCGGAGGAAGATCGGATCAATTTGCGCGATGATTCGCACCGTTTTCGCGGTGACCGTCCCCTCGATCTGGCCGAGGAGCTTTGCGCGGGCTCGATTCTCCGGCCGGGCGAACAGATCGAAGGCGAGGCGGTAGTCGGTGGTGTCTCGAAACGGATTGTGCCCGATCCGAGCGAAAAGACCGATAAGCCCCGGCGGTGCATTGCCGTAAAGCGCCCGGATGATCTCCGCGGGCCTGAGCAGGATCAAAGCCCTCGCGATCTGCACGAGAGGATCGGTAGCCGAGATGTCGGTTGGGCTGATCGCGGCCAGTCGATCCGCCATAATCTGCGGCCTGTCGAAGTCGATTTCAGCGTACGCGATGAACTGTGCGGTCCGCTTCAGCGCGGAAGCATGAAAAGCCGCGTTGAGGTAGCCGGGAAGGGCCACATCGAGCCGGCACGCTGCCGCAAGATGTCCGCCGTCGAAGGGTTTCGGGTCGGTGCTGGATCGGAAGACCAGTGGCTCCAAATAGCTCTCCATCATGATGGGCTACGCAAAATGGAGGCAAAAATTTAATTTAGTATTTTATAATGAACTGAAATACTTCCCATCTTGCAATATATTCGTTTAAAAATTCGGTCGTTGGTTCACCCACTTTGTCTCCTAAACTGAGTCGTGTGCGTTAGCCCCGTCACTCAGGAGAAAGGCGTTCAATCGCGAGAAGATGCTCGTTCCGTTCGAGCCACCTCTTTCGGACCTCCCAATCCGGCAGTATGCTTCCGACCAGCCCCCAAAAGGCTGGATCATGAGTACGATGCCGGAGGTGACAAATTTCGTGGACCACCGCGTATTCGAGAACCGTTTTGGGCGCGAAGATAAGATGCCAATTTAGATTTACAATGCGGTCCGCGCCACAACTACCCCAGAAATGCTTTTGATCTTTGATCTGAATACTTCTGGGGCTCAGCCCGTTTTCAGCACCATGCTTGCGAACAAAAGCAGTCACATCTTTCCGAACTTGTCTACGAAACCAGAGCCTAAGTGCAGTTTCGATCAGTGGGTCCCGTGATGCTTCGGAAAGGCTGCTCGGGCAGGCTACGTAAAACCCGTTGCGGTAGGTGACTTCGACTACGCTGGTGTCGGTCTGCTCTACCGTCAGACGAGCCCGTCGGCCGCGATAGGGTATCTTCGCACCTGTCACAAAATGCCCGATCTTCGGCATCGCTGCTACACGGGCCGTCATCTCGCGACGTTGTAGAGCCAGCCATTCGCGACGCCTGTGCAGAGCCGCCGCAATGTCGTCCTCCGTCGCCCAGGTCGGAACGACCACCTCAATTTCAGTTGGAGTAACTGTTATCCGAGCGCGCTTCGCGCTGAGCGAGCGGCGGAGGATGTAGTCAATCTGGCTTGCGCCGACGACGAGCGTGGGCACGATCAGGCCCGCGGAAAGTGCTTGAGTGCGAAATCCTCGACCTGTTCGGAGACCTCCTTGAGGCTTCCTATACCGGCGGCGTGGGCCATCGCGCGCACCTGCTGCCGCAGCGACTTGCGCAAGCCGTCCTTCTCCCACCAGCCCGGCGGGGCCGTTGCGTCGCCGGTGTAGAGGGTCGCAATCTACACAGCCAACTGCTCGCCTTTGCCGCTTACGTCGAACGATTGGAGTACTTGCAGGATGCCGTACGCTCCGGGCGATAGGCCAGTCCCCTCATGAGCCTTTTCTTCAGCCGTGATTTCGGCCGCGAGCGTTTCGGCAAGCTTCAGCTTGTCGGCCCATGAGAGTTGGGCATCGTCGAGCCGATCCAGCAGTTCACGCAGCCGGTCGGAAAACTTGCCGTACTGGTGGGGATTCTGACCGATGCGCTCGGTCACGACCTTGCGAAGCTCGGTCGTCTTGCGAATCGCGGCAGTCTTGAGGTCGTCCTCGCTCTTGCCCTCGGTGTCGAAGTCTTCCCAGAAATCCGGGTCGGTGATGTTGCGCAGCTTCACCGTGACGCTGAGCCCCGTGGCGTCGAGGTGCTGTTCGAGCATGTCCTTGATCTTACGGCTGTAGGAGCGGTGGTCGAACGCTTCCCGCTTCTCGAAGACCTGAGTCGCGTAGATCAGGAACACCGCGATCCACTTGAGGTCGGCGGTGAACTCCAGCACGCTCGGGTCGGGGCTGATGGCCTCGTAGAGCCCGATGAACTCGCGCGCTTTGGCCCGGAATTCGAACCATCGATCCTCGCTGCCGAGCAGGCCCACGAGCCGATTGAATTCCGTCTTCAGGCGGTCCTTCTCAGAGGTCCCATTCTCGCGCTTGAGACCCTTCATCATCACCATGACGGCCGCGTGGGCGGTGCGAAGCTGGCTGCGCAGGTCGTCGAGGTCGCGCATCGCGTTCTGTACGTCGTCGGCGCGGTAGGAGGCGAGCGCATCGTCGAGGTGACCTGAGACGCCAATGTAATCGACGATCAGCCCGTTGCGCTTCTTGGCGTCGGCGACGCGGTTGGTGCGAGCGATGGCTTGGAGCAGCCCGTGCTCCTTCAGCGGCTTGTCGAGGTACATCACGGATTCGAGCGGCGCGTCGAAGCCGGTCAGGAGCTTGTCGCAGACGATCAGGAACTCCGGGTCACGGCCGCGCTGTCCGAACGCCTGCTTGGCGGCCTTCTCGGCATCACGGTCGAGGTAGTTGCCTCGCAGGTCCGAGCGCAGCGCCTC
>NZ_BPRD01000599.1 GCF_022179745.1 Methylorubrum podarium | reverse complement strand
CGAGGCGCCGAAGGCGACGTCGAGCCCGGCATCGAAGGTGGTGAAGGAGCCCTGCGAGAAGCGGTTGTCCGGATCGAAATAGGTCCGGCTCACCGTCCGGGCGCCGCCGGTCAGGGCCATCTCGGCCGGGAGCCAGGTCTGGTCGATCCGGTAGCGGAAGCCGACATTCGTGATGAGATCCGGCGCGTAGGGCGTGCGCCCGCCCGCGACGCGCTGGCCGGTGACCGGATCAGTGTAGCCGGAGAACTCGGAGCGGCCGAGCGCCCCCTGCGCGTTCAGGGTCAGCCGGTCGGTGGGCCGCAGGGTCAGCTCGACCTCGACGCCGGTGCTCGTGCCCTCCGCGGCGTTGCGCAGGACCTGGAAGCCGACCGGGCCGGCGAAGATCTGCTGGTTGGTGGATTCGATCCGGTAGAAGGCGCCCGAAACCGTCGCCATGCCGTCCAGCATGTCGGTGCGCGCGCCGACCTCGTAGTTCCAGGCCCGCTCGGGCTTGTAGGCGACGGCATCGAGCGGGCTCGCGACCGTGCGGTTGAAGCCGCCCGGCTTGTAGCCCTCGGAGACGAGGGCGTAGATCCGCGTCGTCGGATCGACTTGGTAGCCCAGCGAGATCTTCGGCTGGAAGTTCGTGAAGTCGGCGTCGTTGTTGAAGTTGAAGCCGAAGCCGCCGCCGTTGAAGCGGATCGAGGACCAATCGTAGGCGAGACGGGCGCCGACGGTGAGGTCGAGCCGGTCGGTCAGCGCGTAGCTGCCCTCGCCGAACACGGCGACGCTGCTCGCCTCCACGGCGTTGCGGGTGCCCGAGGCGCGGCGGGTGAACTGGTTGTCGAAGAACACGACCCCCGCGACGCCCTTGAACGGGCCGCCCGCGTCGTAGGCCGCGCGGAATTCCTGATAGAGGGTCTGGTAGTTCTCCGGGAAGGAGCGCCCGAAGATGCGCCGGTTGAGATCGACGCCCTGGAACGAGGTTACGCTGGAGAAGGTGACGTCGTTCAGCCGGTAGTTCATCGTCAGGCCAGCCGTCGTCGCCTCGCGGCCGAGGAAGCTGTAGGGGAACGGGATGACGGAGGAGCGGAAGACGCGCGCCTTCACGTCCGAATCGAGGATGTAGGTCTCCTCGCGCGAGCGCAGCGAGTCGTGGGAGGCGAAGAGGTTCGCGTCGAAGTCGCCGCCCGCCGGCGCGTAGCGCAGGGCGGCCCGGCCGCTGAGCCCGTTCGACCAGTCGATGTCGTCGCGGTTGCGGTCGATGTCGCGGATCTGGCCGGCGAAGTAGCGTTCCTTGAAACCGAGATCGAGGAACAGGGTCTCGGGGACGAGCACGCTGGTGGTGGCGGTACCGATCTCGAACAGCCGGTCGGCGGCCGTGGCGAACACGTCGACACGATTGAAGCGCGGCTTCTCGGTGGAGATGTTGAGGACGCCGGCGAAGGCGTTCATCCCGTAGAGCGTGCCCTGCGGACCCCGCAGCAGCTCGACCCGGCTCCCGTCGAACAGGTCCTGCGCGAGGTTGGCCGAGGCCTGCGGCACGCCGTCGACATAGACCTGCACCGCCGGATTGTAGAAGTCCGGTGAGGAGATGCCGCGGATCGTGAAGTTGGCGTAGGCGCGGTTGGCGCGGTTCGCGATCACGGTGTTCGGCAGGACCTTCTGCAGGTCGCTGACGTCGCGGACATCCCGGTCGGCGAGCCGCGCCGATGTCACGATGGAGACGGCGCCGTCGACCTTGTCGAGGCGCTGCTCGCGCTTGTTGGACGTCACCACAAGCTCTTCCAGCTGGACCGATTCGCCCGCAGGTTGGGCAAAGGCGGGAAAGCCGACGAGGAAGGCCGCCATTGCAGCAGATCCAGAGCCTATATTTCTTATTAAGAGCATTTCTAAACTGCCGACCTGCTCGGAAAGCTATTAAACTCGTCATTGTCTGTCAGGACGAACTTGTCTAACTCTTTCAGGGCTGGCATTGACGCTATCGGTACGAAGTCAATCCTTCGGATTGGAGGAGCCGGGCGTGTTGTCGAATCCACACATCGGCGGGCTGACGGAGACGGCGCCGTCCGTGCCGTGGCAGGAGGCTGTCGCGCAGGGGCTGACCCGCCTCGGGTGGTCGGACAGCGCACGGATCGAGGCGATCGCGACCGATATCGCCGTGGTGACCGTCGATGGGTTTCTGGAGGCCGATCTCGCCGTCGACCTCGCTGGATCGACCACCTTTTCCTTGAGCGTGGTGCTGGAGGGGAGCGGCCGCTTCTCGGCGCAGGGCCTTCCGCCGGTCAACGCAGAGCCGGGCACTGCCGTGCTGTTCGCGTGCCGGGGGCCGGTCTCCGGCCAGGACCTGTTCCGCGGCGGACGCCGGTTCCGGGTGGTCGATCTCCGCTTCGAGGAGAGCTTCCTGATCCGGACCGGAGATGCGCGCCTGTTGGGCTTGGCTGACCGCTGCGCCGATGCAACGGGCGGGGCGGGAGGCGGGGTCTTCCTCACGGGTTTTCCGGCGCCCGCGATCCTGCTGCGGATCGCCAACGACATCGCCACGACGCCGCCCTCCGGCGCGCCGGGCCGCCGCCTCACGCTACAGGGCAAGGCGATCGAGGCCCTCGGCGCGGCCGTC
>NZ_BPRD01000598.1 GCF_022179745.1 Methylorubrum podarium | reverse complement strand
GTCATCCCGGGGCCGCGCAGCGGAACCCGGGATCCACCCGTGATGCGCGGCTCAACATGGCATCACGGTTGGATTCCGGGTTCGCCTCCGGCGCCCCGGAATGACGGGAAACGGTATCGAAGGAATCAACGGCAAGCCGTATCAGTCTTCGCGGGCGGCCAGGAGCGTCGGGACGAGGCGCATCGGCCGCCGCGCCTGAGCCGGCCGGCCCGGCCTTCACATCGTTCGGCACAGGGGAGGTCCTGCGCGCCGCGGTCGCGCCGAAACGAAATGGCCGTGCGGGTTCTGCGCAGCGTCCTGAGCGAAGCGGCCTCCGGTCGAGCCGGCCGGCGCCGTTTCGGGAGACCGGCTCGCTACTCGGCCGCCGGCAGGCTCAGCGACAGCAGCCGCGCCGTGCGCGTCCGCCCGCCCGTGCCGGGGTCCGCGCCGGGCTCGAAGGCGCGGCGGCCGTCGTCGAGGGCGCCGTTGACCGCGTCGATGGCGAGGATCAGCGCGCTGACCATCCGCGAGTCGATGCTGCGCTCGCGGGCTTGGCGCACCACGTCGGCGATGAGCGCGTCGGTCTCGCGGGTGAGGGCGTCGAGGGCGGCGGCCGTTTTCGCCTCGCGGGCCTCGGCCAGGATGTCGAGCAGGCGGTCGAGGATGACGTCGATGCGCTCGCGCCGCTTGCGGGCGAGGCGCTGGCCGAGCCACGCGATGCCCGAGCCCACCGTGCCGCCGAAGAAGGCGACGAGGTAGATCCAGTCCTCGTAGCGGTCGAGGAAGGTCTGCTGCTCGCGCTCGAAATAGTCGACCGCGCCCGGATGGTTGGGAAGCTGCGCGCTCGTGGCGGTGACGGTGGTGTCGTAGTCCGGCGGCTTCATCTGCTGGGCCACCGGCGCGGCCGCGGCCAGCCGCGAGCGCCACTCGAACAGGTGCTGCACCACCGAGGCGACGGCGACGCGGCTCACCGCGCCGCGGGCCATCAGCCGGTAGGAGACGCCCACCGTCTCGACATCCTCCTCCGGGCGCTTGGGTCGGCCGCCGAAGGTGCCGGCGGTGAGGGTGACCGGCTGCAACGTCGGCATGCGCTGGATGATCGCCTTGCCGTCCGGCACGCTGACGAGGGTGACCTTCCGCTCGGGCGAGGCCGCCTCGACGGCCCGCAGCATCGCCTGCGCCGGCTTGGCGGTGGGAGACGCGATGATCGCCACCGCGTCCACGCGCTTGGATTCGAGCGCCTGGGTGATCTCGGAGGCCTTGAGCGTCACGAGGCCGACCCGGCCCGCCGCGAGGGGCGTATCGCTGGCCGCCTCGTCCTCGGGGGACGCCTTGAAGTCGTAGAAGTCGAGCAGGCTCGTCAGCACCGGCAGGTCGGCGACGTGGCGCGTCACCACGCCGAGGCGCCGGGTCGAGAGATCGGAGAAGCTCTCGATCTCGCTCGCGTCGGGCGCGGCGATGATCAGCGCCTCGTCGTGGAGGATGGCGAGCGTCAGCCCGTTATCCGGCAGCTTCACGTCGGGCCGCACCACGGCGAGGTCGGCGCGGCCCTGCTCCAGGGCGGCGGCGCTGTCGCGCACGTCGTCGAAGGGGACGACTTGGAGCTGCACATCCTCGTGATTGCGGTTCAGCGCCCGGGCATAGGTCTCGATCAGCCCCGCCTCGACACCGTCGCGTGGGCCGACCGCCACGGTGAGCAGCGTCGGGCGTGAGAAGTAGACGACGAGGCCCGCCACGGCCGCGAACCCGAGGGCCAGCAGGACGTAGAGCCATTCGCGCCTCATGAGCACGGCCACCATGCGGCGGCGCAACCCTCGAAATCGCGTACGATCCATCCAAGATTCATGAATCGAAAACCTGTCCGGATCGTGAAGAACGGATGATCGCGCGAACCGTTTCAAACCGACGTGAAGCAAGGCCCGAGCCGCCGGTCAGCGCCGCGTGGCTCGATCGGGTGACCACGCACTATCTCGACCGCTACGGCGCCTCGTCCGAGATGCTGCGCCGGGTGCTCGCCCGCCGCATCGAGCGCCGCTGCCGCTCCCGCGACGAGGATCCGGGCGCGCATGCCGGGCTGATCGAGGAGACGGTCGCCCGCGCGCAGCGGGCCGGGCTGGTCGACGACGCCCGCTTCGCCGCCGCCCGCCTGCGCGGCTTGCGGCGGCGCGGCACCTCGACCCGCCAGGCGCAGGCGCGGCTCGCCGCCAAGGGGATCGACGCCGAGACGATCGCGGCGACGCTCGCCGTCGAGCGGGAGGAGGCGGAGGGTGCCGAGGCGGGCGAGGCGGATACCGAGGAGCGGGCGGCCCGCGCCTATGCCCGCCGCCGCCGCCTCGGCCCCTATCGCCGCCCGGACGCCCGCGAGGCCCATCGCGAGCGCGACCTCGCGGCGATGGCGCGGGCGGGTTTTTCCTACCGGCTCGCCAAGGACATCATCGGCGGCGAGGCGGAGGACGCGTCGAGCCACGGTGAAGAATGAGCGGCGACCCCTCGACAGGCTTGCCCGCCGCTCCACGTCCGTGGCCACGCGGACCGCTTCCGCTCACGACGACGAGGACGACAGCATGACCGACCGCCACGCGAGCGCCCACTGGGAAGGCGACGGCAAGACCGGCAAGGGCACGATCACGACGCAGTCCGGCGTGCTCTCGGACAGCCCCTACGGCTTCAACACCCGCTTCGAGAACGAGCCGGGCACCAATCCGGAGGAGCTGATCGCCGCCGCGCATGCGGGCTGCTTCACCATGGCGCTGGCCTTCCAGCTCCAGTCGGCCGGGCTCAAGGCGACCTCCCTCGACACCAAGGCGGTCGTCACGCTGGTCCAGGACGGCGGCGGCTTCAAGGTCACCAAGTCGGCCCTCACCCTCAAGGCGGTGATTCCCGGCATCGATCAGGCGAAGTTCGACGAACTCGCCGGCAACGCCGAGAAGGGCTGCCCGATCTCGAAGCTGCTCAACGCCGAGATCACCCTCGACAAGACGCTCGCCCAGGGCTGACCCGTTCCGCCACGCCCGCCGCGTTTCCTTCGCGCGGCGGGATGAACATTTCCGGTGTGCGGGCCAACGCGCCGCATTGATCCCGGCGCGTGCGTGTTCATCTTCCGTTCGATGGACGACAAGCTCGCGCGCAAGCTGCGCATCCTCGCGGATGCCGCCAAATACGACGCCTCCTGCGCCTCTTCCGGCGCGCCGAAGCGCAAGGCCGGCGCGGACGGGCTCGGCTCGACCACGGGCGCCGGCATCTGCCACGCCTACACGCCGGACGGGCGCTGCGTCTCGCTGCTCAAGATCCTGCTGACCAATTACTGCCTGTTCGATTGCGCCTATTGCGTCAACCGGCGCTCCTCGAACGTCGCCCGCGCCCGCTTCTCGGTCGAGGAGGTCGTGACGCTCACGGTCGAGTTCTACAAGCGCAACTACATCGAGGGGCTGTTCCTCTCCTCGGGCATCATCCGCTCGCCCGACTACACGATGGAGATGCTGACCCGGGTCGCCAAGAAGCTGCGGCGCGAGCACGGCTTCCGCGGTTACATCCACCTGAAGTCGATCCCCGAGGCGAGCCCCTGGCTGATCGAGGAGGCGGGGCTCTACGCCGACCGGCTCTCGATCAACCTCGAACTGCCGACCGAGGCGAGCCTCATCCGCCTCGCGCCGGAGAAGGACGGCGCGGCGATCGAGGGGGCGATGAGCCAGATCGGCGAGCGCATCGTCCAGGCCAAGGAGGAGCGCCGCCGCTTCTCGCCCGCCGGGCAATCGACGCAGGTGATCGTCGGGGCGGACGCCACCACCGACGAGGCGCTGATCCGCAAGTCCGCCCTGCTCTACGGCACCTACGGGCTCAAGCGCGTCTACTACTCGGCCTTCAGCCCGATCCCCGACGCCTCCGCCGCCCTGCCGCCGCAGGCGCCGCCGCTGCGGCGCGAGCACCGGCTGTATCAGGCCGACTGGCTGATCCGGTACTACGAGTTCTCCCCCGACGACGTGGCCGGCGCGTCCGAGGACGGCATGCTCGCCCTCGACATCGACCCCAAGCTCGCCTGGGCGCTGAAGAACCGCCACCGCTTCCCCGTGGACGTGAACCGCGCCGACCGCGAGATGCTGCTGCGGGTGCCGGGGCTCGGGGCGCGGGCGGTCGATGCCATCATCAAGGCCCGCCGCCACGGCCGCCTGCGCCTCGACGACGTGGCGCGGCTGACCTCGGGGCTGAAGCGCGCCCGGCCCTTCCTCATCGCCGAGGATTTTCGCCCCGTCACGCTCACCGACCGGCTGGATCTGCGGGCGAAGCTCGCCGAGCCGGCCGAGCAGTTGAGTCTTTTTTGATGGAAGAGGCACAGCCGTCGCATAACCCTCCCCCCTCTGC
>NZ_BPRD01000597.1 GCF_022179745.1 Methylorubrum podarium | reverse complement strand
CTCGCAATGACGGAGAAGGCACCGAGCCGATCAACCGGACGTCGCAACGCCTCCGTCGTTCCGGGTTCGCTTGCCAGCGCCCCGGAATGCCGGTGACGGAAGGGACGGCGGTTCCTCGAACCGTCCGCCGAGGGCGCCCTCAGGCGGCCTGCAGGGTCACCGGGAAGGCGAGCGCCGCGAAGAGCGGCGCGATGGTCCGCTCCTCGGCATAGGCCGGCTCGGCGCCGGTCCTCAACGCCGACAGGGCGCCGCGGGTCAGGCCGATATCGTCCAGCGCCGCGTCGCTCAGGTCCATGAGCGTCTCTTCTTCGACCCGCGCGCGGAGATGGGCGCGAACACTCTCGAAAACCTTGTTGAACATGGGATGAACCTCGATCGCGCCGTCGTTGATCAAGACGAGGACGGCCCGCGTCGACGTTCATATGAGGCTTCCTGAGTCGTCGGAGGAGCGCCAATGCTTGGGATCTGCTCTGCTTGATGCGCATGCATTGTGCAGGAAAGTCCCGATTTTTAGCAGTTTGCTTACCTATCATGCATGAGGCGGGCGTCCGCCTGACCGTTCACCTTGGGGCCGTGCCGGGCGCGAACCGGCCCGCCGACGACAAAACCCCCTCCTCCGGGGTCGGAAGAGGGGGTTGCGGGATCGGTCACGGCCGGCGTGATACGGTTTCCGGTTGATTCCTTCGGTCAGACCCTGGCTTGTCCCCTCCCCACAAGGGGGAGGAGAGGAGCGACGGAGGCCGAAGCGATCAACCGGAAACGGTCTGATCGGGTGGGGCCCGGCGATGGCCGACCGGTCGCTTCGAGGGCGGAAGACCCGCGTCCTTCCTCAGCAGGCGGCGACGTTGACGGCCAGCCCGCCCAGCGAGGTTTCCTTGTACTTGGCCTGCATGTCGTGGCCGGTCTGGCGCATGGTCTCGATGACCTCGTCCAGGCTCACCCGGTGCTCGCCGTCGCCGCGGAGCGACAGGGACGCCGCCACCACCGCCTTGTTGGCGCCGAAGGCGTTGCGCTCGATGCAGGGCACCTGGACGAGGCCGGCGATCGGATCGCAGGTCATGCCGAGATGGTGCTCCATGGCGATCTCGGCGGCGTTCTCGATCTGGAAGGCCGAGCCGCCGAGCGCCGCGGTCAGTCCCGCCGCCGCCATCGCCGCGGCCGAGCCGACCTCGCCCTGGCAGCCGACCTCGGCTCCCGAGATCGAGGCGCGGGCCTTGATCAGCCCGCCGATGGCGGCGGCGGTGAGCAGGAAGTCGCGCCCGCGCTCGTCGCTCCAGTCGGGGCAGAAGTCGCGGGTGTAGCGCAGCACCGCCGGCACGATCCCGGCCGCGCCGTTGGTCGGCGCCGTCACCACCCGGCCGCCCGAGGCGTTCTCCTCGTTGACGGCGAGCGCGTAGAGGCTGATCCAGTCCATGATCTCGTGGGCCGGGCGGCTGTTGGCGAGCCGCGTCGCCTCCAGCGACTCGTAGAGCCGCTTGGCGCGCCGCCGCACCCGCAGGCCACCGGGCAGCTCGCCGTCCATGCGCAGGCCGCGCTCGATGCAGGCGAACATCGCGTCGCGGATCGCGTCGAGGCCGGCATCGATCTCCGCGCGCGGGCGCAGGGTCAGCTCGTTGGCGAGCTGGATCTGCGGGATCGTCAGCCCGGTGCGCAGCGTCAGGTCGAGGAGCTCGCGCCCGCTGCCGAAGGCGAGCGGCGGCGGCTCCGCCCCGGCATCCCCGGCCGAGGCGGCTTCGGCCTCCGCGGCCGTGACGACGAAGCCGCCGCCGACCGAGTAGAAGATCTGGTCCTCGATCCGAGCACCGGCAGCATCGTCGGCGCAGAAGCGCATGCCGTTGGTGTGCAGCGGCAGGATGTCCTTGAAGTTGAAGACGAGGTCGCGCTCGGGCTCGAAACGGACGCCCGGAATGCCGAGGTCGCCGGTGCGGCGCAGTTCGTCCGCGAGCGGCCCGGTCCGGTCGGGATCGATCGTGGCGGGCGCGTGGCCCAGGAGCCCGAGCAGGATCGCCACGTCGGTGCCGTGGCCGCGGCCGGTCCAGGCGAGGGAGCCGTAGATCTCGGCGCTGATCCGGGCGACGCCGCCGCGGGCGAGCACGGTCTCGCGGAACCGGCGCGCCGCGACCATCGGCCCGACGGTGTGCGAACTCGACGGACCGATCCCGATCTTGAACAGATCGAAGGTGCTGATCATCGGGTCCGTTGCTCTCTCAAAAAAGCGCCTCTCCCGAGAGCGCCTCTCGCGAGACGCGGAGGCCCGTTCGGGGAGAGGCCCGTCACGACAGGGGACCGGGGCCTCGCGCGGGCCCTCGGCGAGGAGGTGGGATCGCCGCCGGCCCGCATCAATCCTGCGTCAATCCTGCATCAAGGCGTGGCCGGTCCTTCGACGCCGAACACGGCCTCATTGAGGAAACCGTGGACATAGGTCGAGAAGGAACGCCAGCACTCGACGCGATAGACGGGCGCCGCCGTTGGCCGGATCAGCACGATCTCGGCCTTGCCGAGCAGGGTGCGGGTGGCGCTGCCCGCCGGAAAGGCGGCCTCGGAGAGATCGAGCGGGCAGCCGGCATTGAGCACCGCCGCCGCCTGCCGGCCCGACACGTCGATGCCGACATTGCGGTGCGAGACGTCGACCAGGGAATGGGGCAGGCCGGCGAGCCCTTCGTGGATGCGGCCCTGCAGCAGGTCGGCATCGGCCTCCGGGCCGCCGACGAGCCACTCGTCGGGTCCGAGGCGGGCGATCCAGGTCCCGGTGGTCACGCTCTCGCCGTCGGTGCCGTCGGTGCCGACGGTGTTGATCGGCGCGTCGAGCCCGAGCCCGGCGACCTTCGGCGCGCCGCCGCCGGCGAGCCGCGCCCGCAGGGAGAAGCGCGCCTCGGCGCCCGCGGGCCGGACCGACACGCCCGGACCGGAGGCCGCGGGGCGGGACAGGGCGCCGAGCGGCAGGGC
>NZ_BPRD01000596.1 GCF_022179745.1 Methylorubrum podarium | reverse complement strand
CTCTCCTCCCCCTTGCGGGGAGGAGGTGGGAGGTGGGGGTGGTGCCGGATCGAGCGCGGCGGTGCCTTCTGCTCGACCCCCACCCCGAACCCCTCCCCGCAAGGGGGAGGGGACAAGAAACTCAATTCGCCGAGATCTTGCTGACGTCGTACTCGAACTTGCCAGTCTTCTTGAAATTCTCGACCCGCTTCTTGTTGCGCTCTTCCATCTGCTTGATGGAATCGGCCTGCTTGTTTAGCTCCTTCGGATCGTGCTTGGGATCGTACTTGGAGCCGGCGATCTTTTCCGGGAAGCCGGGCTTCGGCTCCCAGCAATTGCCCGGCGCCTTGCACTTGGTGCCGTCATAGGCGAGCGCCGGGGCGGCGAGTCCGGCGAGGGCGACGGCCGCGGCGGCGATGAGAGTGGTCTTCATGGTTTCCTCCACTTTATGAGACGTGCTCTTTTCGGGGCTTGCTCTTCTCGGGGACCGCGCCGCGCGCGGCGTGGTCCCACGGTCTGCCCCCTCGATCGCGCCGGTCGAAGCCGGCCCGAAACCCGAAAGGATCACTCCTCCAGCGGCTGGCACTGGCCCTTGGCGTCCTTCGGGATGACGTCGCCCTGCTTGTAGGGCGTGTAGGCCTTCTTCTGCTCGTCGTTGAGCCAGACCGCGTCCTGCTTCGGCCCCGTGTAGAGGTGCCGGATCCAGGCGATGGTCTGCAGCATCTCGTCGGGCGTCAGGTTCTCGTTGTGCGGGCCCATCATGCCGTTGGCGCCGCCGAAGATCGTGGCGAACAGGCCGACATCGGTCGTGTTCGAGGGATAGGTCCAGTAATTGTCGTTGAGGCCCGGCCCGAGCTTGCCCTCGGCGAGGTGGCCGTGGCAGCCGGAGCAGGAGGTCGCGAACAGGCTCTCGCCGTTGCGCAGGCAGGACTTGTCGTCGATGTAGAGGTTCTCGCCGGTCTCGAGGAACTTCTTCACGGCGGGCGTGTCGCGGCCGCCCTCCTTGCCCTGGGACACGTCGAGCGTCTCGCCGGTCACCGTGTTGCGGAACACGACGCCCGTCTGCGGGCCGGACTGGGGCTGGGCGAGGGCGGGAAGGAGGCTGCCGGCGAGCACGAGGCCCAGAAGGGCGGTTCCGATCGTTGTGCGCTTCGTCATCGTCTTGGTCTTGTTCCTCATTGTCCTGATCGCCGTGCCGTTCGTCGGATCCATCAGTTCGAGACGGGCAGCACCGGCACGCCCTCCTCCTTCAGGATCGCCTCGATCCTCGGCCTGGCCTTCTCCAGCGCGGCGTCGAGTTCCGCCTTCAGGGCCGTGTCGTCCTTGCGCACGCCCATCGACTGGTCGAAGCTCTGCGGCATCTTCTGGCCGTCGCTGCGGGTGGTGTCGTCGGGCACCGGGGTCATGCGCAGCTTGGTCGAAGAATCGCGCACGTAGCGGGCGACGTCGGGTCCGAAGGCCACGCCGACCTCGGCCTTGCCGGTGGCGACCTCGCTCACCATCCGGGCCGGGTCGATCTGCGTGTATTGATTCCGGGGCGCGCGGAAATTCACCAGCGAGTAGAGGTAGGCCATGTCCTCCTCGTAGCGGCCGATGTCCTTGAGCATCGCCTCGCCGGGCGTGCCGAAGCCGACCACCATGTGGCTCACGTCCTTGAGCCGCGGATCGGACCAGGACTTGATGTCGAGATCCTTGTCGGCGCGGGTGAGGAAGACGTAGCCCGAGCGGTAATAGGGCTTGCTGGTGAGCACCCGCGGATCGTCGGAATCGAGCCCGACCACCACGTCGCAGGTCTTCTTCTCCAGCCCGTCGCGCACGAGGTAGATCGCGGGCTTGCCGAGCCAGACGAACTGCGCCTTGCGGCCCATGGCCTCGGCGACGGCGGTGGCGATGCGGTTCTCGAGCCCCGAGCCGTCCTTCATCGAGAGCGGCGGCTGCTCGGCGGCGCAGACGCGCAGGGTCCCGGCATCGGGTTTCGCGGCCTCGGCGGCCTTCTTGTCCTGCGCCAGGGCGGCCCCGCACAGGGTCGTCAGAGCCGCGGTCAGGGCGACGGCCGAGGCGGCCGCGCGGCGGCGTCCGTTCACGAGCGACATCTTCGTTTCCTCTGGATTATTCTTATGACGTCTTGGCGCGGGGCTCAGGCTTTCAGCTCGGACGCCCTGTCGGGATCGTCCCGGCCTGCCCCCCACGCATCTCCCGTGCAGATCGTCGCCCGTGCCGGGGCATCGGCACGTGAAGGGGAAACAGTCTGCGGAGAGCGGGGGCGGGATGGTGCGGACCAGGTCGCGGGTCGTTCGAGGGCCCGCACCACCCCAGCCGTGTCCCTCCCCCGCGAGGGGGGAGGGGAGGTTCGTCCGTCGAAGCGCCGGCCTTACTTGGCGGCCGACTTCCACTCGCCGACGTTCGGATCGTCGTAGGGACCCTTGCCGTCGAGCGAGAACACGATCACGCCGCCGCCCATCTGGGTGTAGTTGGCGAGCTTCTTGAAGGCGCCCACCGCGCC
This sequence comes from Methylorubrum podarium, assembly GCF_022179745.1. Lineage (GTDB taxonomy): Bacteria > Pseudomonadota > Alphaproteobacteria > Rhizobiales > Beijerinckiaceae > Methylobacterium > Methylobacterium podarium. The sequence goes on along the minus strand of NZ_BPRD01000596.1, from coordinate 5,753 downwards.
GAGGCCGGCGGTCGGGTCGGCGAGGTCGAACACGAGGCCCACGCCCGGCCAGCCGCCGACGCCGTAGTAGATGGCGACGTACTGCGTGCCCTTGTGGCTGTAGGTCATCGGGTAGCCGATGGCGCCGGACGGGATCTTGAACTTCCAGAGAAGGTCACCCGTGTCGGAGTCGCGCGCCTTCAGGTAGCCGTCGAGCGTGCCGTAGAAGACGAGGTCGCCCGCGGTGGCCATGGTGCCGCCCCACACGGCGAAGCGCTCCATCTTCTCCCACTTATAGTCGCCGGTGATCGCGTTGTACGCCTTGATCTGGCCGAGACCTTCGTAGTTCTGACGGTCGCCCTTCGGGCCCGGATACATGTTCAGCGTCGCGCCGACGAAGAACTGACCCGCACGGTAGGGAAGCATGAAGGGCTCCCAGTCCATGCAGATGTGGTTGATGCCCATGAAGAACAGTTCACGCTTCGGATCGTACGAGTCGTGACCCTGGTTGTGGTAGCCCATCGCCGAGGGGCAGATGTCCTTGGCGAGGTGGTCCATCCGGGTGCCGTACTCGGGATCGCGCACCGGCTGGCCGGTCTTGAGATCGACCGACTTGAACACGTTGACCGTGTCGTCGAGCTTGTTGGCCGAGACCAGCGCGCCGTCGGTGCGGTCGAGCGTGTAGACGATGCCGTTGCGGTCCGGGTGGGTCAGCAGCTTGCGGGCCTTGCCGTCCTTGTCCTTCTGCTCGGAGAGCATCATGACGTTGACGCCGGCATAGTCCCACTCGTCGTGCGGGGTCTTCTGGTAGCCGAACTTGGCCTCGCCCGTGTCGGCGTCGCGGCCGAAGATCGTCATCGTCCACTTGTTGTCGCCCGGACGCATGGTCTCGTTCCACGGCGCCGGGTTGCCGGTGCCGAAGTAGATCAGGTTGGTGCCCGGATCGTAGGCGTACCAGCCCCAGTTGGTGCCGCCGCCGATCTTCCAGGCATCGCCCTCCCAGGTGCCGGTGCCGAGGCCCTTCTGGCCGTAATGGGGGTTCTTGATGTTGAAGTCGGAAGCCAGCAGCAGGTCCTTGTCCGGACCCGTGGCGTAGGCGCGCCAGATCTGCTCGCCGGTCTTCACGTCGTAGGCGGTCAGGTAGCCGCGCACGCCGAGCTCGGCGCCCGAGGAGCCGATGATCACCTTGTCCTTCACGACGTAGGGGGCGATGGTCAGCGTCGAGCCGACCTTGATGTCGGAGTTCTCGACCTTCCACACCGTCTCGCCGGTCTCGGCGTTGAGCGCCGCGACGTTGCCGTCGAGCTGGGTCTTGAGGATCAGCGCCGGGGTCTTGCCGTCGCCGGGCCAGTAGGCGAGGCCGCGGTTGACGAGGTCGCAGCAGGCGACCGCGCGGGCGGCCGGGTTCTGCTTCGGCTTGTCCTGCCACAGGATGGTGCCCGGGTCGTCGAGGCCCAGCGCGAAGGTGTTGTTCGGGAACGAGGTGTGGATGTACATCTTGCCGTCGACGACGAGCGGCGCGCCCTCATGGCCGTTCAGCAGACCGGTGGAGAACGTCCAAGACGGCCGAAGCTGCTTCACGTTGCCTTTGTTGATCTGCTTCAGTTCGCTGTAGTTGTTCGAGTCGTAGTTCTTGCCGGGCATCACCCAGTTGTCGTCGCTCTTCGACAACTCGACCAGCTTGTCGTTGGCGTAAGCGGCGCTCGACAGCGCGGCCGGCGCGAGCGCCAGCATCGCCAGGGCCGAGACCGATGTCACAAACCTGCTCATCCTGCGTCTCCTCACTGAACCGCCTCGCCTTTCGGCCTCGCGGTATCTCTCAGACGTTTTTCTGAGGTTCCAGGCTCGCTCCGAAGTCCTTCGAAGTGCCGCATCGTGGAACTAAGAGGATTCTTAGATCGCCGCGGTCTTATGAAAGACTTATTAGCGCCCCTTCGCCTATAATTTCTAGGCTTTGATTGGTCGAGATGTCTTTAGCTGGTCGGACATTTCTTGTCGGGACGATAAGGCAATTCTAAAAGTGACAAGGCGTAGTGTCGCAACTTGCGGACATCGTCTTGACCAGGACTGGGACCCGTCGCACCACTGTCGTCAACGGGCCCTCGCGAAGCGGCCCGGCAGGCGGGAGGCGTGTCGGCCATGGCGCAGGGGCAGCGTGCGCGGGGCGTTCCGGCGGTGTGCGGCGTACTCGCCCTGTTTGCATGGGCCGGGATCGGCGCCGCGGTCGGAGACGACGCGACGCACCCGCCGCGAGAGGCCGGTCCACCGGCCCGCGCGCCGGCAAGGGACGTGACCGAGACCGCCGCGCTCTATCCCCATGACGGGCGCCGCGACATGACGAGCGGCGACCGGGCGCGCTATCCGGGGGCGGGCGTCCTCTGGTGCCGCCGCCCGGACGGGGTGCCGCAGAAGGCGGCGGCCGCGTGGCTGATCGGCACGGCCTCGACCGTGATGCTGAACGCGCACAACTTCCGCAACCGGCAGCTCGAGACCACGCGGGCGGTCGGCGACTGCTATTTCCAGATCGGCGGCCGCAACTACGACTTCGTCGCCGAGAGCTTGCGCCTCGGCGTGGCCGCGGACGCCACGCGTCTTCACATCACCGACGATTGGGCGCTGCTGCGCCTCGCCCAGCCCGCCGAGGGGCCGCGCCAGCCGGTGCCGGACGCCGACCCCGACCTGTCGACGGGCGACCTCTCGCTGCCCGTGACGCTGGTCGCCCCCGGCGGTCACCAGAACTACCGCGGCGACAGCAGCCTGGAGACCTGCACGATCCGCCGGATCGATCCGCCGACGGAAGGCGGCATCCGCCGTGCCCGCCACGATTGCAACGACGGCTACGGCGGCTCGGGCTCGGGGCTGTTCGACGAGGCGGGCCGGCTCGTCGCCATGCAGAGCGCCTCGCTCTCCATGAACTCCCGGCACGCCTTCGACATCGAGTTCCATTACGGCTCCGCCCTGCTCATCGAGGGCGCGTTGCGCGACGCCCTGCGCCGGGCGCAGCGGGAGGACACGACGCCGCAGGCGCCGTGAGCGGGGACCGCGCAAACGCCTCGGGAGGAACGGAATTCCTGTGGACGGAGCCCGCCGCCGCGGCGACGGGGCGGCGGGACCGGCTCGGAACACCCGCCGCGGACCCCGGTTGCCCGGATTCCACCGAGAGACGCCGGGAGGCGACATTCGTATGTCGAAGCATCTGAAGACGGACACGCCGACCGATGCCGACCTGAAGGGCAATCCGGGTATCGGCCAATCGAAGGGCCTGACCGGAACGGACCCGGACGCGATCCGAGGCGATTCCACCGTCGAGGGCGATGTCGAGAACGAGACCACGCCGGAGGGCGGAGTCGATCCCGATCACCGCGGGCGGGGCAACGCCTGACCGACGCGGCGGCGCAGGAGCGCCGCCGCCCGCCTCAGTCAAGCAGCCAGCGGAGGGAGCGGCGCAGTTCGCCCGTGCCGTTCCGGTCGAACCAGGCGCCGTGGCTGAACACCACGCGCTCCGGCGACAGGGCGAGGAGCTTGGCGGCGGCGCGGGCCGCCTCGCGCTTGTGCAGGCGCACCACGAGCCGGAGATAGAGCGGCGCCCGTCCGTCGGGCGCGGTCGCCCCGGCGATCCGCATGAGCGGGCGCAGGACGAGCGGGAGCTTGGCCGGCTCCAGGTTCAGCACGAGATCGGTCAGGATCAGCGTCGCCGAGGCGGCGTGGAAGAAGGCGACCTCCCGGAATCCGAAGCCGCCGGGCACGATCACCTGCGTCAGGTCGCCGGACCATTCGGGCGGGACTTCGTCGCCGAGATCCCGGTCGAGGCGCAGGGCCGCCCGGCGGACCGGCCGGCGCTGGCGCAGGTTCGGCGCGGCCCAGGTCAGGGCCTGCGGGCAACGGCGCTGCCATTCCTTCAGGTAGGTCCAGTGGGCGACGTTGGGCGCGACGAGGTGGCGGATCGGCCCGAGCGCCTCGATCTCGCGGTGCAGACCCGCGTCGTAGCGGGTCGGCGAGTGCAGCCAGATGCCGCCGTCGGAGAGCCGCACCACGCTCATGCGCACGGGCAGCGGCAGGCCGGCGGCGTGGATCGGGCCGCTATCCACGATCCAGAGGCCGAAGGCCACCGGCTTGAGCACGTCGAGAGGGGGATAGGTCGGATCGCTCACGGCATCGGGCCCGGAATCAGGGGTCTCGCGGGAGGCCCATCATGGCGCCCCCGCCCGGCAGCCGCGTGACAGGGGCGGGGAGAGCCCGGCACGGAACAATAGCTGCGCGGTGCATGGCTCCGAGACCGCACAGGCCGGATCGCCGTGCGGCCTATAGCCTTCCAACCTCGGCTTTCTCGCGAAGTTTCGAGAAGAGGCGTCGCGGCACTCTTTTCTGATCTGTCGCAGGACGGGCGCCGGGCGGGAACAAAGCTTTCGCGCCGGCCTTCCCGTGATGACCGTTCCCGCACGGCCGGAACGCGCCCCGATCCCCGTCTCACCGATCCCCGTCCCACCCGCGCACAGGAGAAGGCCGTGGCGCAGCAGATCCCGATCAGCCGCCAGGCCCGCGCCGACGACCCGCGGGCCGATGCCGAGCGCGACGACGGCACCCACGCGATCGCGCCCGATCTCGCCTATCGCCGCCTCGTCCTGGCCAACGTCGTGTTCGTCGGCAGCCCCGGTGCCGGCGACCGCAACTGGGTCCTCGTCGATGCCGGGATTCCGGGCTCGAAAACCGCGATCCGCGAAGCCGCTGACGCCCGCTTCGGCGAGGGCGCCCGCCCGGCGGCCATCGTGCTGACCCACGGCCATTTCGACCATGTCGGCGTGCTGGAGGATCTGGCGGAGGAGTGGGACGTGCCCGTCTACGCCCACGGCCTGGAGCGCCCCTATCTCGACGGCAGCGCCGCCTACCCGGCGCCGGATCCGAGCGTCGGCGGCGGCCTGATGGCGCGCATCGCGCCGCTCTACCCCACCAAGCCCGTGGACGTGTCGTCCCGCCTGCGCCTCCTGCCCGCCGACGGCAGCGTGCCGCCGATGCCGGGCTGGCGCTGGCTGCACACGCCCGGGCATTCGCCGGGCCATGTCTCGTTCTGGCGCGAGGCCGACCGCAGCCTGATCGCGGGCGACGCCTTCGTCACCACCGCCCAGGAATCGGCCTATGCCGTGGCGATGCAGGCGCCCGAGGTGCACGGCCCGCCGATGTATCTGACCCTCGACTGGCCGGCGGCGGGCGGCTCCGTGCGCAGCCTCGCCGCGCTCGGGCCCGAGCGGGCGATCACCGGCCACGGGCGTCCCCTCCAGGGACCGGAGCTGCGCCGCGGCCTCGACGCGCTGGCCCAAGACTTCGAGCGCGTCGCCGTGCCGGATCAGGGCCGCTACGTCGAGACGCCGGCACGGGCCGAGGACGGCTCGGCCTACCGCTCGCCGTGAGGCCGGCGGCGATGGCGGCATGCGATCAGCCGAGCGCTCCCGCGCCGACGGAGGGGGCCGACTTCCCGGTCGCGGCGGGCGTGCTGTTCGGGCTCGGCCTCGGCGGTTTCTTCGACGGCATCGTGCTGCATCAGGTGCTGCAATGGCACCACATGCTCAGCTCCTGGTACCCGATCACCTCGATCGAGAACCTCGAACTCAACACGCTCTGGGACGGGATCTTCCACAGCGCCACCTACGTCTTCGTCGTGATCGGGCTGTTCATCCTGTGGCGCCGGGCGCGGGGGCGGCATCTGCGCTGGTCGAACCGGGCGCTGGTCGGCAGCCTGCTCGTCGGCTGGGGCGTGTTCAACCTCGTCGAGGGGCTGA
>NZ_BPRD01000595.1 GCF_022179745.1 Methylorubrum podarium | reverse complement strand
CTGGGACAAGGCCGAGCAGACCTCCAGGAACCTCATGCAGGTCATCGAACGCGACATCGCCCGCAACGTCGAGATCATCGACCTTTCGCTGCGGGCCGTCGTCGACAACCTGCGCGCGCCCGAGACCGCGGAAGCGAGCCCGAAGGCACGGCAGATGATCCTGTTCGACCGTGCCGCGAGCGCCAGGGACCTCGGCGTGATGCTGGTCCTGGACGGGAACGGCGACAGCAGCCTCGTGATCACTCAGAACCAGTACGCTGCCTGTGTCGCTGCTCGCTCAGACGTGATCACCGCGCAAACCCAGCTTCAGACAACCGAAGCCTTGAGCATTGCGGTCGAGCTCAGCCGGGCGACACTGACGACGAACAAATGAAGACTATGAGAAGTCGCCTCGCAGATGATGACGCAACTAGATCGCAAAATCGATATCAGACTGAGCCGAAACCGGATCTACCGTTGAGCATCCGGCCCCGACGACAAATAATAGTATAGCAGGCACACTCGACCGTGCTCAGTAACCGTAGTGGTAATCAAAGCTCGGAGCGTAACCACAACCGTAGTGGCCGTAGTATGGGCTGTGCGCCACGAGCCCATCGAGCGCCAAGCCACCGATCAATCCAGCTGCAACGGGGACCCCGTAGTAACCCCGCCTATGGCCGTAATGTCCGTGTCCTCTGCGGTAGCCGCGACCGCTATAGTAGCGGCGCCCATAGCCAAAACCACCATACCCATAAGTGCGACCGTGGCCGCCATAGTACCTGTGGCCTCCGCCATGGCCGCCATGAAACCCATGTCCTCCGCCATAGCCGCCATGATGGCCTTCAGCCTGGGCCGCACTCGGAATGGCCACGAGGCTGATGACGAGCGTGACCGTCAGAAGGCCGACACTCAGTGCCGTCTTCACCCTACCAAGACGAGCCATAACTATTTCTCCTTTGCGTTGCGCGTCCCTTCCCGAAGACTCGTTTGAGCGGGTCAAGGCCCTCTGCCTTGCCCAACGCCTGAACGCACGGGTGCGATCCGGCAGGCTCTGCTGAATGGTGTTTTCATCCCACCTCGCCCGCGCGCTTGGCAGGAGCGTTCCATCACATGACTTCGAAGAAAGCAAATAAGGTGAAGAGTTATACAGTAATAAAAATATATTTTATAGCCACAGCTAAGCTGTAAATTCCCCTTGTTTGTACGTCAGCTTCAGAAGCAACTGAATTGATCTGTGCTAGTCGGCCTAGACAATATCGTTGAAATGTAGACGAGGGGCGACCTGTAATGGCCACCCGTCGCTTATTCACAGCTCTTTTTATCTCAAGGCGTCAGTGACGTTCCCGCGGGGCATCGCCATGGTGTCCCTCTCGACGCTCTTCGTGGTGCTCTCTGCGAGGTTCATGATGGCCGCCCTCGCTACGCTCTTCGACAACGCGTCGTCCGTGGCTATCGCCTTCCACCCGAACCCCGCCCGGATTGACATCGATATGCTGAGCGAAGACTGCTGTTGGAGATACGGCAAAGGCCGCAGCGATCATTGCTCTTGCTGACTTTTTCATCACGACATCATTCTCCTGTGCTCGGATTTGGAAGAAAAAACATGGCTGTGCTTTGCTTCCGGATCGGATTTCGTTACGTCGGAGAATTATTCTGAGTAACGAACTATTTGCCGTCATCCGATGACTGAGTCCCGCCAACCTCGCCTAATGCTTGGGCTCAAGACAATCTTTGCGGGATCAAGCTTCTAGTTTGTGTCCCTAGTGGCCACCACCCCTGTGATGACCGCCGCCACCCGAGCGTCCGTGCCCACCGGAATAGCCATGTCGCCGACCGCCGCCGTGCCCACTGTACGATCTGCGATGTCCGCCGCCATAGCCGTGCCGACCGCCGCCACCGTGACCGCCGTAGCCGCCACCATGACCGCGGGAATGACCGTAGCCATGGCCTTGGGCGGCTGCCGGTTCGGGGATTGTTGCCAAGCCAAAGCCTAGTGCGAGCGCAGCAAAGCCAGCGATGAGTGAGGCTCTGAATTTAGACGTACGTGTCATGGAATAAACTCCGCAATTACGGGGATCGATTTCGTGTGGCGACCTTGGCAGGTTCAACGACCGCCGCCGAAGACGATGTGAACAGCGAGCGGCGGCGGGTGCGCATTTCCTACAGGCACGTAACGCTCGACGGGACGGAAAAGTCGAAGTCTCGTTCCAAAATGATCCGCAAACGGCCGTTTTCGGCGCAAAGCCGGCGACGAGCGAGGCAACCAGGAATTGCTGCGCTTAAATTGTCCCGCATCTCTGCTGCACAATCAGCGTACCCATAATACCAATCGGTACGGGTGAGGACTCGCGGGTTTACGCGGAAGCGGCGGATGTGATTCGATGTGGCAAGCTAGGAGGTTTGCCATGTCGAAGGCCGTGGATCTGCGCGAGGATTTCGATGCGGATACCCTGCGACGTCTGGCGCGGAAGAGCCGCGATGCCGGTCAGAGCCGGCGGCTTCTCGCGCTGGCCGCGATCTACGAGGGTGGGAGCCGGACGCAGGCCTCGCGGATCGGCGCGGTCGGCCTGCAGACGGTGCGCGACTGGGTGCTGGCCTTCAACGCGGCCGGGCCGGACGGCCTGATCGAGCGCAAGAAGCCCGGCCCGCGGTTCAAGCTCGACGCGGCCCAGCGGCAGGCGCTCGCGGTTGCCATCGAGGAAGGGCCGGACCTGCAACGGGACGGCGTGGTGCGCTGGCGGCTGAAGGACTTGGCGGCTTGGCTGTTCGCGCGCTTCGGCGTCAGCCTCGACGAGAGCAGTGTCGGACGGGAGGTGAAGCGGATGGGCTATGCCAAGCTGTCGGCCCGTCCGCGCCATCATCAGCAGGACCCGGCGGCGCTGACGGCGTTTAAAAAAACCTCCCCGCCCGCGTGAGCGCGATCCGCGCCCAACTGCCAGTCGACACGCCGCTCGAACTCTGGTGGCAGGACGTCCTTCGAGAGCCTCAGGATGAGAGCCCGCGTCGGTCAGAAGAACACGGTCCCGCGCCGGTGGGCGCGCAAGGGCAGCCGGCCCACGGCGCCCAAGGATCAGCGCACGGCGTCCGCCTACATCTTCGGGGCGATCTGTCCCGAGAAGGGCAAGGACGCCGGTCTCGTCCTGCCCCGCTGCGCCACACCGGCCATGAACGCGCATCTGGCCGAAATCAGCCGCGCCGTCGATCCCGGCGCGCACGCCGTCCAAATCCTCGACGGCGCCGGCTGGCACGTCGCCGCCGACCTCGTCGTCCCCGACAACTTCACCTTGCTGACGCTGCCGTCTCATGCGCCCGAACTCAACCCGGTCGAGAATGTCTGGCAGTTCCTGCGCGAGAACTGGCTCGGCGACCGGATCTTCGACTCCTACGAGGACATCCTCGATCAATGCTGCGAGGCTTGGAACAAGCTCGTCGCACAGCCTTGGATGATCATGTCGCTCGGACTGCGCGAATGGGCCTATCGGTTATGAACCATGCCGATTGGTATTAGCCGGCGCTTGGACCACGTGCGTTCTGAGGAGTTCTGGGATCGCGTGATGCACGAAGCCTACGAGATCCTGCCTGCGCAAGGCAGCATGTCGGTTGCGGACATCATGGTTCGGCTGCGAATGACGACGCTGAAGGGCGGCCGCTTGGTCAAGGAAGCGCTATCCGAGGGGATGCCGCGCAAGAAGATCGAGATCAGCGTCGAATACGAGCGATACTTCCAGAGGGTTGGCAAGGACGCCTATGCGCGCCTCCCAGGCTGGGACGGCGCGCTGGGCAAGCGGACGCGCGCCGGGTAGGGTTGGCGAAGTGTCCGGCGCCTCCCGAGAGCGCCGGCGGGCTAAACTCACCTGGACCTCAGGAAGGATTGGCGCAGCTTCGGCCCTGCGTCACCAAAGGTCCTCCTCGTCGAGACGCTGCAGGGCCGAAACATGCAGCCGCAAGCTGTCCGATAGCTCGCCTCGGACCAAGGCGAGGTCCCCGAGTTCGTCGAACGCGACGTCGAGCAGTTCGGGACCCATCACCTCGACGAAGGCTCCTTGGGTCTCCTCATCGTATTCGGTGGATTCGACGACGCGATCTGATACCGCCCTCAGCCTGCCCAACCGTTCCCTGGTCGGCGGAAGGCGCCGGCGTGTGGCCCTTCCGGTTGAGCTTGACGGAGCCTTATCCTGCTCAACGTCGCGCGGACTCGCGTGCCTCATCGTCTCACTCCCGTTGCTAGAGTGCGCTTCGTGTCTGGGGAACCGGAGTCGTAAATCGTCTGACACCGGTCGCGGCCATGTGCTCGCGGTCGGGCGGTTGATCTGCAGGGCGGGGCAGCCTACCGCCCGGGGGACTTCGACGTCGCGATACCGTCCGACCACTGGCGCAGGGGCAGCCAAACCCTATCGGCACTTGGCGGCACCAGCGTCGTATTTATATCGCCAGTATATTCTACCGCCGATCCGCCTGCTTGACCATCACCCTCGCCGCGCCGGACCAG
>NZ_BPRD01000594.1 GCF_022179745.1 Methylorubrum podarium | reverse complement strand
CTCGACGCTTTCCGGGGCTGACGCCCCGGAAAGCCCGCTACGCGCGGCGCTCTTGGTCGTGCCCCTTGGCGCCGCGACGCTGCCCAAGCAGCTTCGAGCGATGGCCTTGAATCTGACGCCTCCCCGCTTGACGGCTCTGCGTCCGCGTGTACTTTGCAATGCAAAGCACGCCTCGACGCGGGAAGACAGGCCCCATGCGTGACACCCACGGCGACCTCGACAAGGCGCTCGCCGACATCGTCGCGATCCGGATGCAGATCGCGCGGGACACCGCGTTCCGCGGCCTCGGCGCGGCGACGCTCGCCGCCACCGGCGCCCTCGCCCTCGTCGTCGCGGGCGCCCAGGATGTCCTGCTCGACGATCCGACCGGGCGGCCGGTCGTCTTCTTCGGGCTCTGGATCGCCGCCGCCGTCACCGCCTGCCTCCTGATCGGGTTCGAGGCGGTGCGCCGCTCGCGCCGGGTCCATTCGGGGCTCGCCGACGCGATGGTGTTCAGCGCCATCGAGGGGTTTCTGCCCGCGGGCGGGGCGGGGCTGTGCCTGGGGCTCGTCTTCGCCCGCTTCGCGCCGGACCAGCTCTGGATGCTGCCGGGCCTGTGGCAGGTCCTGGTCGGGCTCGGCCTGTTCGCCTCCGCCCGCATCCTGCCCCGCACCGTGCCGCTTGCGGGCGCGTGGTACCTGCTCGCCGGGCTCACCGTGCTGGCGCTCGCCAGCGAGACGCGCCACCTCTCGCCCTGGCTGATGGGCCTGCCCTTCGCCGTGGGCCAGGGCCTGCTCGCCGTCATCATCCACCGCCATTCCGGCCAAGCCGACGGACACGCTGACGGATCCGCCGACGGAGACGCCGATGCCGACCTCTGATCGCACCGACGCCCGCTTCTCCTACGAGGGGCTCGACCGCATCATCCACGAGCGGGCGCGTCTCTCGGTGCTGACCTCCCTGGTCTCGCATCCCCGCGGCCTCGCCTTCCCCGACCTCAAGCGCCTGTGCGGGCTCACCGACGGCAATCTCAGCCGCCACCTCGCCGTGCTGCAGGAGGCCGACCTCGTCAGCCTGGAGAAGGGCTACGAGCAGAACCGGCCGCAGACCCTCTGCCGCCTGACGCCCTCCGGGCGCGCCCGCTTCCTCGATTATCTCGGGGTGCTGGAGCAGGTGGTGCGCGACGCCGCCCAAGCCGCCGGCCGGCCGCAGAACGCCGCCGGCCACGACCGCTCCGGACTCGCCGAACCGGTCTGAGACGGCCTCCTCACCGCCATCCCGTCGAACGCCGCATCCCCCGCGTGTCCCGCATCTTGCCCGGAGACTTTACGATGCAAAGCCCTCTCGATCGCAGATCAGCGCTCCACGCGGCGATCATCATGGACGGCAACGGCCGCTGGGCGAGCGCCCGCGGCCTGCCCCGGAGCGCGGGCCACCGGGCGGGCGTCAAGACGATCCAGCGGGTGGCGGAGGCGGCCCCCGCCCTCGGCATCGGCACGCTGACGCTCTACGCCTTCTCCAGCGACAACTGGCGCCGCCCGGCCGAGGAGGTCGGCGGGCTGATGCGGCTGCTGCGGGCCTATCTGCGCGGCGAGACCGAGCGGCTCGCCCGCAGCGGCACGCGCCTCACGGTGATCGGCCGCCGCGACCGCCTGCCCGCGGGGATTCCGGAGGCGATCGCGCGGGCCGAGGCCGCGACCGCTTCGGGCGACCGGCTGAACCTGCGCATCGCCGTCGATTACTCCTCGCGCGACGCGATCCTCGCCGCCGCCGCCCGGCTCGGGGCCGAGGGCTTGAGCCGCGAGGGCATGAGCGCGGCCTTGTGCGAGCCCGGCGACGTCGATCTCCTGATCCGCACCGGCGGCGAGAAGCGGCTCTCCGACTTCCTGCTCTGGGAGGCGGCCTATGCCGAACTGCACTTCACCGAGCGGATGTGGCCCGATTTCGCGGCCACATCCGCTCGGTG
>NZ_BPRD01000593.1 GCF_022179745.1 Methylorubrum podarium | reverse complement strand
GATGGGCAAGGAAAAGTTCTCCCGTACCAAGCCGCACTGCAACATCGGCACGATCGGGCACGTCGATCACGGCAAGACGTCGCTGACGGCAGCGATCACCAAGGTGCTGGCGGAGTCGGGCGGGGCCACCTTCACGGCCTACGACCAGATCGACAAGGCCCCCGAGGAGAAGGCGCGCGGCATCACGATCTCGACCGCCCACGTCGAGTACGAGACGACCAACCGCCACTACGCCCACGTCGACTGCCCCGGCCACGCCGACTACGTGAAGAACATGATCACCGGCGCCGCCCAGATGGACGGCGCGATCCTGGTCGTGTCCGCCGCCGACGGCCCGATGCCGCAGACCCGCGAGCACATCCTGCTCGCCCGCCAGGTCGGCGTGCCGGCGCTGGTGGTGTTCCTCAACAAGGTCGACATGGTCGATGACGAGGAGCTGCTGGAGCTGGTCGAGCTCGAGGTGCGGGAGCTGCTGTCGAAGTACGACTTCCCCGGCGACGACATCCCGATCACCAAGGGCTCGGCCCTGATGGCGCTCGAGGACAAGGAGCCGAAGATCGGCAAGGAAGCCGTCCTGAAGCTGATGGAGACGGTCGACGCCTACATCCCGCAGCCGGAGCGTCCGATCGACATGCCGTTCCTGATGCCGATCGAGGACGTGTTCTCGATCTCGGGCCGCGGCACGGTGGTGACGGGCCGGGTCGAGCGCGGCATCATCAAGGTCGGCGAGGAAGTCGAGATCGTCGGCATCCGCCCGACGACGAAGACGACGGTGACCGGCGTCGAGATGTTCCGCAAGCTGCTGGACCAGGGCCAGGCGGGCGACAACGTCGGCGTGCTGCTGCGCGGCACGAAGCGCGAGGACGTGGAGCGCGGCCAGGTGGTGTGCAAGCCGGGTTCGGTGAAGCCGCACTCGAAGTTCAAGGCCGAGGCCTACATCCTGACGAAGGAGGAGGGCGGGCGCCACACGCCGTTCTTCACCAACTACCGTCCGCAGTTCTACTTCCGCACGACGGACGTGACCGGCGTGTGCACGCTGCCCGAGGGCACCGAGATGGTGATGCCGGGCGACAACGTGACCATGGACGTGGTGCTGATCGTGCCGGTGGCCATGGAAGAGAAGCTGCGCTTCGCCATCCGCGAGGGCGGCCGTACCGTCGGTGCCGGCGTCGTCGCCGCCATCAACGACT
>NZ_BPRD01000592.1 GCF_022179745.1 Methylorubrum podarium | reverse complement strand
CGATGCTGGCGCTCGGCATCCCCGGCTCGGCCACCGCGGCGGTGCTGCTCGGCGGCCTGATGATCTGGGGCCTGCAGCCCGGCCCGCTGCTCTTCGTCGAGAAGAAGGAGTTCGTCTGGGGCCTGATCGCCTCGATGTATCTCGGCAACCTCGCCGGCCTGCTGATCGTGCTCGCGACCGTGCCGGTCTTCGCCGCGATCATGCGCATCCCCTTCGCGCTGGTCGCGCCGATCATCCTCGTCGTCTGCGCCATCGGCGCCTTCACGGTCGAGTCCTCGCGCTTCGACATCTGGCTGATGCTGGTCTTCGGAATCGTCGGCTACGTCTTCAAGAAGCTCGACTACCCGCTCGCGCCCCTGGTGCTCGCCCTCGTCCTCGGCGACCGCGCCGAGGACGCGTTCCGGCAGGCGCTTCTCGGCTCGGGCGGCGACCTGTCCGTCTTCTTCTCGAACGGCCTCGTCTCGACCCTGATGGTCCTCGGCCTGCTGCTCCTGTTCTGGGGGCCGCTCGGCGACCTGCGCAAACGGCTGGCGCGCAAGGCCGGCCTCACCCGGCCCGCCCCGCTCTCGCCCTGAGGCGGGACGGGGTCACCGTCGACGCCGGCGAGCGGACGCCAACGACCGCCGGCGCGACACGTCCGCGACACGTCGAAGAGAAGGGCCGCGTCGTGAGCAGGGCTGCTTGTGTCACACAACAGTCATAAGACGCCTCGTGCAATAAAACCGAGCCCCTAGTCTGCACAGGCCGCGCTCCTGCGGCACGTTCGCTTCACTCTTGCCAAGGTCTATTCTCTTGGGCAGGAAGGGCGGCGTGGTGGAGATCCGGGGGGCGACATGGTCGGACGGATCGAGGCGGAACATGCATTGCCGTCGCGGCGGGAGCCGTCGGCCGACGCGGGATCGGCACCCGATCCGGCTCTCATCCACCGCATCCGTCAGGACATCCGGCTCGACGATCGCGCCTTCCTGACGCGCTACGGCGACGAGGCGCAGCGGGGCGTCGCCGAGTTCGCCGACACGATCCTGCACGCGACCCTGAACAAGGATTCGGGCGCCGTCGGCGACCTGCTCACCGACCTGATCGGCACGGTGAAGCGGCTCGATCCCGCCTCGCTGGAGAAGACCGGTCTGCTCGACCGCCTCTGGGGCGGGGCGAAGGCGCGGCTCCTGCGCTTCAAGGAGCAGTTCTCGACCCTCGGCGCCCAAGTCGAGCGCATCGCCCTCGAGCTGGAGCGCCGCAGCGACGACCTGCGGCGCGACATCGCCATGCTCGACGGGCTGTTCGCCCGCAACCTCGCGCAGATGCGGGAACTCGAAGCCTACATCGCCGCCGGCGAGCAGGTGATCGCGGAGACGCGCCGCGAGCGGCTGCCGGCGCTCGAAGCCCGGGCGGGGGCGGCCGGCACGGAGACGAGCGAGGGCCCGCTCCTCGCGCAGCAGGCCGCCGACCTCGCCCAGAGCGTCGAGCGCCTGGAGCGCAAGGTCCACGATCTGAAGCTCAGCCGCACCATCGCCCTGCAGGCCATGCCGCAGATCCGCCTCGTGCAGAACGGCGACGCGGCCCTCGTCGAGAAGCTCCAGGCCTCGCTGGCCACCACCATCCCGACCTGGAAGAACGGGATGACCATCGCGCTCGCGCTCCATCGCCAGGACGAGGCCCTGCGCCTGCAGCGGGCGGTCTCCGACACCACCAACGCGCTGCTGCGGGCCAATGCCGAGCGGCTGAAGGCGGGGCGCGCCGGCATCGAGCGCGAGGTGCAGCGCGGGGTGGTCGACGTGGAGACGCTGAGCGCGGTCAACCGCGATTTTCTCGAGACCATCGACGCGGTGCTGGCGATCCAGCGCGAGGGCCGGGACAAGCGCCGGGCGGCGGAGGCCGAGCTGCAGCGCATCGAGGCCGAACTGAAGCGCAAGCTGCTGGAGCCCGCGTGAGGCGGCTGCCCGGCTTCGCGGTTCGGCTCGCGGCCGGCTGCCTCGCCGCGCTGGCGGCCTGGGCGCTCGTCGGCTGTTCCGGGCCGCCGGTCGCGGTAACGATCGCCTCCGGCTCGGAGAACCGCACCCTGGAGCCGATCGTCCAAGATTTCTGCCGGGCCCGCGGGGTCACCTGCCGGTTCGACTACCAGGGCTCGCTCGATATCGGCCTCGCCCTCGCGGCCGCGGCGCCCCCGGCCTTCGACATCGTGTGGCCGGCCAACGCCATCTGGATCGATCTGTTCGACCGGAAGAAGCAGGTGCGCGACCTGACGCCGATCGTCCGCTCTCCGGTCATCCTCGGCCTGCGCCGCTCGAAGGCCGAGGCTCTGGGCTGGATCGGCCGGCCCGTCTCCACCGGCGACATCGTCGAGGCGGTGCGGGCCAAGCGCCTGACCTACCTGGCGAGCTCCGCCACGCAGTCGAACTCGGGCGCGGGCGCCTACATCGCGATGCTGTCGGCGGCGCTCGGCCATCCCGACGCGATCACCCGCGCCGATCTCGACCGGCCCGGCGTGCAGGACACCGTCCGCACGCTGCTCGCGGCCACGGTCCGCACGGCGGGCTCCAGCGCGTGGCTCGCCGACCTCTACCTCAAGGGGGTGGCGGGCGGCACCGCCTATGACGGGATGTGGAACTACGAGGCGGTGCTGGCCGAAACCAACGCGGAACTGGCCCGCCGCGGTGCCGAGCCACTCTACGCGATCTATCCGAGCGACGGCGTCGCCGCGGCCAATTCCCCGCTCGGCTATGTCGAGCGCGGCCAGGGCGAGGCCGCCCGCGCCTTCTTCGCGGCGCTGCAGGCCCATCTCCTCTCGCCGGAGGTCCAGGCGCGCCTGGTGGCGCTCGGGCGCCGCCCGGCCCTCGGCGAGGCGAAAGGCGGCGGCGATCCGAGCTGGAACTACGATCCGGGCCGCCTCTTGCCGCTGATCCGCATGCCCGAGCCCGAGGTGGTGCGCGCCGCGCTCGAGCTCTACCAGGGCGCGCTGCGGCGGCCCTCGCTCACCGCCTACTGCCTCGACTTCTCCGGCAGCATGGGCGGCGCGGGCGAGACGGCCCTGAAGGCGGCGATGCGCTTCATCCTCTCGCACGACGAGGCCGCCCGCGTGCTCGTGCAGAACGGGCGCGACGACCGCATCGTCCTCCTGCCCTTCGACGGACGCGTGCGCGGCGTGACGCGCGGGAGCGGCGCCCCCGAGGACGCCGCCGCCCTCGTCGCGGCGGTGGACGCCAACACGGCGGGCGGCGGCACGAACATCTACGCCTGCGCCGAGGCCGCCCTCCGGGAGATCCGCGCGACGCCGGAGCGCGAACGCTACCTGCCGGCCGTGGTCCTGATGACCGACGGGCGCAGCGAGAACTACGCCCGTCAGTTCCTCGACGCCTGGCGGGCGGAGGGCGGGGACGTGCCGGTCTTCGGCGTGACCTTCGGCGACGCCGACAAGGGCCAGCTCGACGCGCTGGCCGAGGCGACCCGCGCCCGGGTCTTCGACGGCCGGACCTCGCTCACCGAGGCGTTCCGCGCCGTGCGAGGCTACAATTGAGCGCCGGGCCGCGCTTCCCCGCCGATCCCGGCGGCAGGGCGAGCCTGTGGGCGGGCCTCGCCGGCGGCCTGTTCGCGCCGCTGGCGACCTTCGGCTTCGACCTGCCGCTCTGGGCCTCGCTGCCCGGAGCCGCCCTGGTCTTCCTCGGCGCCCGCATGGCCCTGGCGCCGCGCGCCCTGTTCGACGGTCTCGATCCCGGCTCGGTCGACGCCGCGACCGTCGCCCTCGCCCGCGACGTGATCGTCGCGGCCCGCGCCGATCTCGACCGGCTGCGCGCGGCCGCTCTCGGCCTGCGGACGCGCGAGGCGGCGCGCCATCTCGAGCACCTGCACGGCATCGTCCGCGGGGTGCTGGAGCGCGTCGAGGGCGATCCGCGCCGGATGTCGCGGGTGCGCCGCCTGCTGACCTACTACCTGCCGGCGGCGGTCCGCCTCGGCGAGGGCCTGCGCGTGCTGGAGGCGGCGCATCGTCCGGACGCGGCGCGGCTGGCCGCCGTGGGCGCGATGATCGCCCGGCTCGACACCGTCTTCGCCCGCCACGCCGACCGGATCGACGGCGTCGCGGTCGAGGGGCTCGACGTCGAACTGACCCTGCTCGCCGACGCCCTGCGGGCCGAGGAGGCCGGCGCGCCGGCCGTCCCGGCGGACCGGGAGGCCGCGCCATGACGCTGACCCGTCGCGGCCTCGGCCTCGGCCTGCTCG
>NZ_BPRD01000591.1 GCF_022179745.1 Methylorubrum podarium | reverse complement strand
GGCGGCCTGCCTCGAGCGGCCCATCGTCAGCCGGGTGACCAAGGGTGTCGCCTCCGCAATCGGCAAGCGCCTCTCCGTCGACACGGACGGCGCCCTGCCCGATCGCCTCGCCTTCCTCGTGGATCGTCTCCAGGCCGGACCTCTCGGCCGCACCTCCCTCAAGCATCGTCGAGTTGCCTGAATGTCCAAGTTCGATCGTGCCCTCAACGAAGCCACCGTGGTCCCCTTCCCCGCCGCCGCCACCGAGGCGGTCGCCGACGAGAACGTCGCTTCGATCATCGAGGTGCTTCAGGATCAGCTCAAGCTCGCCCGCGAGGGCAAGCTGCGCTCGGTCGCCGTGGTCTCGGTCTCGAACGACGGCAGCGCCATCGGCACGCAATGGTCCTGCGCCCACGGCGACGTGGCGAGCCTGATCGGTAAGCTCACCGTGCTGTCCCACGACATGATGGCCGCGCGGAACTGATTCTTTCTTTCGATCGCTTCGGCTGGATGGGGGGCGGCACCTCGTGTGCTGCCCTCTTTGCTGTCGAACGTCCGGTGTTTTGCCGCGTCATCATAGGCGGCATGGCTGACAAGATACCGTCGAGACTTATCTGAGCCCGCTCGACCGCCGAGCTGCAGCGCTCGCACCGCACACCCCTGACGAGTATTCCAATTGCAATAAATGTTTTGATTGCACCTGCATCCAGGGCGCTCATATTGAGAGCGTTGGATGCAAACTTCCCGTTACGACGACCCTGCGGCTACGGGGCTTACGGCGACTTAGCCGATCGCCGTCCGTGAGTAGGCAGACGGGAAGGGGGTGAGCAATGTGCTGATGATTCCGCTTCTGCGGATCACGATCACAAAAAACCCGAGCGGTGAATGGTCTGTGACCATCACGCTCGGGTTCTTCTAACCTAGGTCCAACAAGACGGCCCACAGGTAGCCGCCTGTGGGCCCTCACCCATATTATGGGCCGCGGTTGCAGCGAAAGCAAACCACACTAGCGGCGAGCGTCAGCGAAGCGGATCCCGTCGCCGCGACGGCGACCGGACCGCCCGCGCGCCTCAAACCAGCCCGAGCTTCTGCGCCAGCCCGATGCGCTGGAGCTTGCCGGTCGCACCCTTGGGGATCTCGTCCAGGATCAGGATCTTGGCCGGCACCTTGAAGGCGGCCAGACGCTCGGAGGCGAAGGCGCGGATCTCCTTCTCGATCGCCTCGGCGCCCTCGCGCAGCACGATCGCGGCGGCGACGTCCTCGCCGAGCTTGTCGTGGGGCACCGCGAAGGTGACGCATTGCGACACCGCCGGGTGGTCCATCAGGATCTCGTCCACCTCGCGCGGGGAAATCTTCTCGCCGCCGCGGTTGATGATCTCCTTCAGGCGCCCGGTGATCGAGAGGTAGCCTTCGGGCGAGAGCACGCCCTGGTCGCCGGTGCGG
>NZ_BPRD01000590.1 GCF_022179745.1 Methylorubrum podarium | reverse complement strand
CGCGCCGACCCGGCGGCGCGCCAGGGCCCCGTCCGAGGCCGCCGCGGCGAGGGGCGCGTGGGCGAGGGCCTGGGCGCCGAGCAGCGTGCGGTAGCGCCGGGCGGCCTCGGGATCGGAGCGGATCGCGCGGACCACGGCGAAATCGACCGGGGCGCCCGGTTCCCGGTTGGCATGCGCCCAGAGGGCGGCGTGGCTCGGCCGGAGCGCGGGGGCCTGCGCCCGCATCAGGGCGCGGGCGGCGTGGATTTCGGCGAGCAGTCGGGCCTCGTCGCTCACGCCGCCGCCTCCCCGGCATAGGCCGCGGCGAAGGCGGCCGCGAAGACGGAGCGGTCCGCCGCGAAGGCCGCGTCGAGCGGGCGCTGCCGGGCCAGTGCCGCGAGCGCCCGTTCCAGCCTGTCCGCCTCCTCCGCGAGGCGCAGCAGCGCGGTCTCGGCGGCGGCGAAGCCCGCGGCCAGCGCAGGGCGGTCCTCGAAGCCGGCCCGGCGCACCCGGCGCAGATCCGCCTCTGCCGCCTCCAGGGCGGCCTGCGCCTCCGGGGTGAGCCCGTCGCGCTCGGCGATGCGCAGGGCCGCCGCGATCCGCAGCATCCGGGCGAGATGGGCCGCGAGCGCACCGGCCCGCTCGTGCAGGGCCGCGTAGCTCTCGGCCTCGGCGCAGGTCGCCCGCTCGGCGACCTCGGCCCCGCCGCCGCCCCGGCGGAGACGGTTGGCGATGCCCGATTGGACCTGCCCGAAGCTCGCGGCCCGCAGGGTCGTCAGCGGGCGGGTGCGGTGGAACGGCTCCAGGCGCAGGAAGTCGGCCAGATCCTCGCGCTCGGCGCCGGTGAGGATCTTCGGACCCTCCGGCCAGTCGGCGAGGAGGGCGGCCAGGGTCTCGGCCGGTTCGGAGGCGGCGAGATCGCCGAGCGCCGCGTCGATCCGCTCCTCCCAGCCGGCATGCGCGTCGAGCGAGACGGGAGCGGACAGCCCCTCCAGGCCGCCGACGAGATGCGCGCCCGCCTCGAAGGTCACGAAATGCTCGGCGACCGTGCGGAAGCCCGGCCGCTCGCCCGCCTCCATCTCGCTGCGCCAGAAGGCGAGGATGTCGTCGTCGGTGAAGGCTCTGCGCCCGGCCAGGAAGCCGAGGATCGCGCGGAAGCGGCGCTCCAGCGGCGCCAGGGGCAGGTGGTCGTTGCGGTAGGCGGAGAGGTGGCGGGCGAGCCGCTTGGACAGGAAGGCGGCGCCCTCCGCATCGGGCGCGGCGGCGAGGTCGTCGAGCCAGCCCGTGACGGCGGCGAACTGCGCCAGATCCTCCGCCGTCAGCACGAACTCGGCGAGCGCCAGCAGCCGCGCGAGGCCGGCCCAGCTCGTGCGCCAATCCTCTCCGAGCACCGGGCCGCGGGCGTCGGCGGCGCCACTGTCGACGAAGCGCAGCTCGACGGCTCCGGCGGTGGCGAGGCCGGGATCGAGCGCCAGGGTGACGAGGTCGCGCCCGTTCCGGGCCGTCGTCGCCTTGGCCAGGGCGGCCAGCGCGTGGGCGAGGTCCCAGAGCGGCTTGTCGCGGTTCGGGCGCACGGCGCCGGTGACGACCCGGGCGAGCCAGGCGCGGTCCGCGCGGGAGAGGTCGCGGCCGTCGCAGACGGCGGCCAGATCGGCCGCGCAACGCTCGTCGTATCCGCCGGTCATGCGCCTCCCGGTGCCGGGGCCCCACGCATTCTCCTGCGCAACCCCTTGCGATTCCTCGATCCGCCGTATGGTTAGCCCGAGCCCGCCCATCCGTCACCCTCCGGTGCCGAACGAGCGCCCGGCACACCCGGCCCATGGACCGGCCAGAGCCCGATCCGGTCTCACGCGAGCGGAGTCACGAGGGCGGCACCCGCGTGCCGTCGTCACTTCGGCAGGATGTCGGCCGCGCGGGCGGTGGCGATCATCGCCTCGTGCATCGCCCCGTCATCGACGTCCGCCGTCAGATCGCCGAGCCGGGTGTCGAAGGCGTCGTTCTGCGATCCCATGAAGGCCCGGCGCGCCGCGGTGTCCCGGGGATAGGGCGCGGGGAACATCGCGATCCCGCGCTCCACCGCGGCGGCGTGCTTGGGCAGATTCATCGCCCGCAGGGCGGCGGCGACGTCGGGCGCGAGCACGCCCGAGGAATTGAAGAAGGCTTGGTGGACCGAGCCGTTCAGCATCTCCGCCTCGAAGATCCGCACGACGATGATCCGCGCATGCGCCGGCGGCAGGGCGGCGAGGCGGGCCGCGACGGCCGCGGGCGCGTCGTAATGGTCCAGGCAGGCCCAAAGTCCGCCGGTGAGATAGGCGAGGCGGTCGTCGTCGTCCGCGCCGGATCGCAGCGGCTCGTAGAGCGCCGCGAGGTCCGGCGAGCGGGCGGTCCGCGCCGCCGCCTCGTCGAGGAGGCGCGGGAGCGCGCGGAAGCGTTCCGATAGGCGGTCGAGGGTGGCATCGAGCGCCGGGTCGCGGATCTCGCCGGAGCCGTCGCTCCAGCGGGCGTAGCGCCGAGCCTGGGTGCCGCCGAACTCCGGGCCGAACAGGGCGGCGCCCTCGCGCAGCAGCGCGGCGTGCGCGGCCAAACCCTCGGCATCGAGCGCCCGGAGGGCGTCTTCGAGGAAGACGCTGTTGGAGAGGACGAAGAAGCCCTTCAGGCCGGTCGCGCCGCTCGTCCAGTGGTCGAGCGCGGCCAGCACCAGCACGGGCCGTTCCGCCGGCTTGAAGGTCGCCAGTCCCCGCGCGAGGGCGGCCCGCATCTCAGCCGCGCCGGCCGCATCCAGGGAGAAGCGGTCGAAGTCCGGGGACCCATCGGACTTGAAGAACAGGTCGGGCATACGAAGCGGCACCGCCCGGTTCTCGAGCGCCTTGGTCATCGGGTAGTGCCGAAGGGCTCCGAGGTCGCAGCTCGGGGCCGGCGAGCAGGCCGCGACGGTCAGCAGGCAGGCCATCGCCGGCCCGAGGCATCGCCTCGACAGGCGGGCTCGGGCGCTTCGAGACCAGCGATGCGGCAGCCCCGCTTCGGTTCGCCGCTCTGCCGTCGCCTCACAGGTCATGCCGGCCCTCGCCCCGCCCGAAGCCGCCTCATCGCACCACGATCCGCGCGGTGGCCTCGGTCACGCCGGGCGTCGCGCGGATCTTGTCCAGAAGGTCGAGCACGTCGGGCGGCTGGAGCAGTTTCGCCTCGCCTTCGGCGCCCGGTGCGGCCGCGAGCCAGCGCTCCGCGAGTTCCGGCGGCAGGCCGCCCTCGACGCCGAAACAGGCGAACAGATTCTCGAACGGCTCGCTCGCCACGAT
>NZ_BPRD01000589.1 GCF_022179745.1 Methylorubrum podarium | reverse complement strand
GATTGAGCATAGCACGGCTGCAATCGATCCGTGCGACCGGTGCCGCGGTGGACCGGCGGCGGTGGAGTGCTTATCTCTCGAAGTACCCGAAGAAGACTCACCCGCCCGGGCCTTGAACCCGGCCGCAGGAGAGAGACGACGATGTCAGGTTTCAAGGTGATCACGCTGACCGACCGCGCGGCGGATCGGCTGAAGGCGATCATGGCCGATGCCGAGCGCCCCATCGCGGGGCTGCGCGTCGGCGTGAAGAACGGCGGCTGCGCCGGCATGTCCTACACGATGGAATATGCCGAGGAGCGGAAAGCCGGCGAGGACGTGATCGAGGACCGGGGCGTGACCGTGTTCATCGACCCGAAGGCGGTGCTGTTCCTGCTCGGCACCGAGATGGACTTTCAGACGACCAAGCTGTCGTCGCAGTTCGTGTTCAACAACCCGAACCAGACCTCGGCCTGCGGCTGCGGCGAGTCCGTGGCGATCACCCCCGCGAACCCGGAACGCCTGGCGGCCGGCGCCTCGGCCTGATCGGGCGAGGCTTCGGCGCAGGGGCGCCTCAGGCCACGTCGCGCATAAGCGCCGCCTCGGTCTCGTCGAGGGTGCGGTTGCGGCCGGCGCGCTTGGCGGCGAACAGGCAGGCATCCGCCCGCTCCAGCAGGGAGACGGCGTTGTCGTCCTCGCGCCGGGTCGCGACGCCGAGCGAGACGGTGACCTTGCCGAGCGATTCGCCCGTCGAGCGCTTCACGAGCTCGCGGCCGGTCACGCTGGTGCGCACCCGCTCGGCGACGGCGCGGGCCTCGGCCAGGTCCGTCTCCGGCAGGACGATGGCGAATTCCTCGCCGCCGAAGCGGGCGAGCGTCGCACCCGGCTGGGCCACATGCTCGCGCATGACGATGGCGACGAGGCGCAGCACCTGATCCCCGGTCAGGTGGCCGTAGAGATCGTTGAAGCGCTTGAAGGAGTCGATGTCGAGGACGATCAGGCTCGTCGACCGGCCCGCCTGGGCGGGCGCGTCGCAGGCCCGGTGCAGCGCCGTCTCGAAGCTCTTGCGGTTGCCGAGACCCGTCAGGGCGTCGGTCAGACTCTCGAGGCGGGCCGCCTCCAGCGTCTCGCGCAGGCCCTCGATCTCGCTGCGGCTCTCGCGCATCCGCGCTTCGAGGGTGCGGTTGTTGGCGGTCACGTCGCGGGTGTTGGCGATGATCGTGGTGACGATCTCGCGCAGGCGCGCCCGGGTCGTGGCGGTGTTGGCGATGTCCTGGGACAGGGCCTGGAGCGACTCGCCGTACTGGGTGGTGGAGCGGATCGAGACCTCGATCATCTCCATGATGCCCTCGACCTCGGCGATGAGGCTCGAATTCATCCGGTCCACCTCCACCGCGAGGCGGCGCCCGTCGATATAGGTGTCGTGCAATCCCTCGATATCGGTGCTCGTCAGCGTGCCGTTCTGCGTGGTGAGACGCTTGATCGCGTCGTTCATCAGCGGCTGCGCGCCGGACACGTAGAGGTACCAGACGGCGTAGGCCCGCGGGGTGGCGCAGGCGCAATAGTCGCGCATCAGCTCGAAGCTGCGCTGCGCGAGCACGAAACTGCGATCACGGTCGAGATCGGGGCCGTGGCTCATCCGGTGACGTAGGCTCCTGCGGACGGGGCACACCGCCCGCGTCGTCCGCTTCCCCGGAGTGTCGCCTCAGAACCTCGCCAGGACGTTAAGAGCGCTCACAAAACGCCCGGTTCGCCGACCGCGGCTCCTCCGCCCGGGACGGCGCGGCGGGCGCCGCCCGAGAGGGCATCCGGCGGGCACGCAAAAGGCCCGCCGCCGTCATCGACGACGGGCGCGGACGCTACTTGCTCTTCCCGAACCCGGTCGGCTTCAGCAGGAAGGCCGGCACGTGCGAGCCGAGGCCGACCGGCGTGTCGTCGTCCTCGTCGCGGCGCGGGGGACGGCGCTCGGAGCGGGGCCGCTCGGGGGCGCTCCGGGCGGCCTCGCGGGCCGGGGAGACCGGCTCCGGCTCGCGGACCGGCTCGCGGCGGGCCTCCTCGCCCCGGCCGCGGTCGGAGGCCGAACGCCGGCCGCCGCGCGAGCGGGTCTCGCTCGGCCGCTCGGCCGCCCGCTCGCCGCTCTTCTCGGAGCCTCTCTCGCTGCCCCTCTCGCCACCCCTCTCCGCGCCCTTGACCCGGCGGGTCCCGCGGCGGCGGCGCGGCTCGTCGCCCTCCGCGTCCTCGGGCAGGCTCGCGAGATCGCCGTCGAGCCACGCGATCGGCCGGCCGATCAGGCTCTCGATCGCCGAGAGTGAGCGCTCGTCGGCGCGGCTCGCCAGAGTGAAGGCCTGGCCCGAACGGCCGGCGCGGCCGGTGCGGCCGATCCGGTGGACGTAGTCCTCCGGGTGATGCGGCACGTCGAAGTTGAAGACGTGGCTCACCGCCGGGATGTCGAGGCCGCGGGCGGCGACGTCCGAGGCGACGAGCAGGGGCGTCTCGCCGGTGCGGAAGCCGTCCAGCGCGGCCATGCGGGCGCGCTGGTCCATGTCGCCGTGGAGCGCCGCCGCGTTGAAGCCGTGGCTCGTCAGCGAGCGCTGGAGCTGGGCGACGTCGCGCTTGCGGTTGCAGAAGATGATGCCGTTCTGCAGCTCGCTCGCCGAGCGGATGAGGTGGCGCAGAACCTTCCGCTTCTCGTGGCCCTCGGAGCCCGTGGCCACGAGGCGCTGCTCGATGGTCGTGGCGGTGGAGGCGGGACGCGCCACCTCGACCCGCTGCGGGTTGTGCAGGAACATGTCCGCCAGCCGCTCGATCTCCGGCGGCATGGTGGCGGAGAAGAACAGCGTCTGGCGCGTGAAGGGCACCATCTTCACGATGCGCTCGATGTCGGGGATGAAGCCCATGTCGAGCATCCGGTCGGCCTCGTCGATGACGAGGAGCTCGACGCCGGTGAGCAGCAGCTTGCCACGCTCGAAATGGTCGAGCAGGCGGCCCGGCGTCGCGATCAGCACGTCGGTGCCGCGGGTGAGCTTGGCGTCCTGGTCGGCGAAGGAGACACCGCCGATGATCAGCGCCACGTTGAGCTTGTGGTTGGTGCCGTAGCGCTCGAAATTCTCCTCGACCTGCGCCGCGAGTTCGCGGGTCGGCTCGAGGATCAGCGTGCGCGGCATGCGGGCCCGCGCCCGGCCGGTCTCCAGCATGGTCAGCATCGGCAGGGTGAAGGCGGCGGTCTTGCCGGTGCCGGTCTGGGCGATGCCGAGCACGTCGCGCCGGGCGAGCACGTGCGGGATCGCCTGGGCCTGGATCGGCGTCGGCTCGGTGTAGCCGGCCGCGGAGACGGCTTGGAGTACCTTGTCACTCAGTCCAAGATCGGCGAAAGACATCGGGTGTGGGAAACCATTTGCGCGCGTGGAGTGGGCCGATCAGGGGCTCAGAGCTCGCGCCGGCGGATGATCGCGAGAGCCGTGCGCGGTACGCCGTCACGCGTCCGAACGCGCGCGACACTTAGACCCCTCTGCCTGCTTGTCAATCGACCGCGCCTCCGCAGCCGCTGCCCGCGCGGGCCGGGTACGGTTGCGCCGTGAGCATCCCGCGACCGTCTTGAGCGCGCGAGACGCCGTTTTCGCCCTGCCGTCCTCATGAATGCCCGCGCGAACGCGCGCTCGGCCGCGGACCTCGCTGTCAGTGTCGCGGGCTCGGGCCGAGGCTGCCGCGGAGCGTGCAGGGGTCGAGCCTCGTGGCCTGCGCGCTGGTCCCGATCGAGCCGGTCACCTCGGGGTCGATCGCCTGCGCGGCCGGCTTGGGGAGCGGTTTGGCGACGTGGTGGGCGAGGGCCGTGGCGCCGAGACCGAGGATCAGCGACATCTTGATCGACCAGGCGAGGGGACCGCGCGGTCGGGGCGAGCCGGAATCGAGGGACATGAGCAGCGCAATCCGTCGGGCCGGCTCCGGGAGCGGGCGTCGGCACGGTGGAGGATCGCCCGAACAGGGTTAATGCCGGCTTACGCGAAGAGGCAACACGTCGTTAACCGTATTGGCATCAGATTTCTTGCGAGGATTTGACTGTTGCTGGATTTCGACAAGACGAGCCATCGATGTGCGCCATGACACATCGAGTCTGATCGTGTGCTCACGGCCGGGTAAGCTTCACCTTTCGTTGACGGGTTCGGGTGCATTCATCGCTTCATCGCAGGAGGGCGACGGATACCGGGGCGGACCCCCGGACCACTTCACACCAACACCGGCTCCCGCCAAACCAGGACACGACACGATGAAAAGCCTGCTTCTCGCTTCGAGCGCGCTCGTTGCCGCCACTTTGGCCGCCACGGTCACCGCCTCGGCCGCCGACCTGCCGCGCCGCGCCGCGCCGCCCCCGGTGTTCCAGCCGGTGCCGGTCTTCACCTGGACGGGCTTCTACGCCGGTTTCAACGCCGGCTACGGCTTCGGCACCCAGGACGACCGCGTCCCGACCGTGATCGGCGTCGGCCCGGCCTCCCTGCTCGTGCCCCCGGGCACCACCGCCGTGGTGGCCTTCAGC
The DNA here is from genome assembly GCF_022179745.1 of Methylorubrum podarium. Taxonomy (GTDB): domain Bacteria; phylum Pseudomonadota; class Alphaproteobacteria; order Rhizobiales; family Beijerinckiaceae; genus Methylobacterium; species Methylobacterium podarium. The sequence goes on along the minus strand of NZ_BPRD01000589.1, from coordinate 831 downwards.
AACCGCGAGTCCAACGAGGGCTTCGTCGGCGGTGGCCAGATCGGCTACAACTACCAGTTCACCCCGGGCTCGGGCGTCGTGATCGGCGTCGAGGCGGACGCCCAGTACGCCGATTTCGGCCGTGACCGGAACCGCTTCCTCACCACCAGCCCGCTGGCCGCCCAGCAGGTGTTCAATCCGGGCGGCCTGTCCGGCCTCGACTTCTTCGGCACCGTCCGCGGTCGCCTCGGCTACGCCTTCGACCGCACCCTCGTGTACGGCACCGGCGGCTTCGCCTACGGCTCCGGCGGCGGTCGCGAGTTCGGCACCGGCGTGTCGAGCAACGACTTCCAGACCGGCTGGGTTGCCGGCGGCGGCGTCGAGTACGCTCTCCCGACCGACTCGTTCCTGAACTTTTTCAAGTCCTCGGCCGTCACGCTGAAGGTTGAAGGCCTCTACGTGAACCTCGACCGCAACTCCGGCGGCCGCGGCGCCTTCGCGGTCGACAACGCGGGCCGCACCGTCTCCGTGACCAGCCCGGGCGTCGTGCTCGTCAGCGGCGGCCAGCAGGTGCGCGACACCGAGTTCGCCGTCGTCCGCGCCGGCCTGAACTACAAGTTCGGCTCGTACTAAGATCCGAGGTCCCGGCGGTCCTTCAGCGGACCGCCGGCCCCGTCGAGGAGAAGCCCGGCCGCGTGCCGGGCTTTTTCGCGTTGCGGTTTCGCGTGGCGGCTTTGCATGGCGGTTTCGCGCGGCGGTGTCTCGCCTCGCGCGGATCCTGCGGTTAAGGTCTTGTTGACCATCCCGGCCGATCCTGCTCGGCCCGGACGCCCGCGACGCGGGGACCGGCGC
>NZ_BPRD01000588.1 GCF_022179745.1 Methylorubrum podarium | reverse complement strand
TCGGGGTGGGGGTGGTGCAGAAGGCACCACACCGCCTCGTTCTGAACCACCCCCACCTCCTGCATCCTCCCCACAAGGGGGAGGAGAGAAGCGGTGATCGAAGTGATCAGCCGTGAAGCGTCTCACCCCTGAGATTCGCTTCGAACGCAAGCGGGGGACCGCTAGGCCCCCCGTTCGTCAAGGCGTCGATGCTTCGGCGTCACGCGCCCGCCGGTTCCATCCGGCCCGCGGCCTCGACCTGCGCCGCGGCCGGCTGGTCGAGCACCTTGCCGCGCGGTCCGACCCAGGCGCCGACCCATTTGCGCTGCCACAGGAAAAGGCAGCCGAGCACGAGGCCGGTGAACACGGCGTAGACGACGAAGCCGGAGGCGAAACCGCCGGTATACTGCTTCGAGAAGCCCATCACGTTGGGCAGGATCGCGCCGCCGAGGGCGCCGACCTCGCCGATCATCGAGCCGGCCACCGCGGTGTTGGTCGGCCAGCGCAGGGGGACGAGCTGGAACAGCGCGCCGTTGCCGGCGCCGAGGGCGGCGAAGCAGAGCATGAACAGCAGCGTCGTCACGGCGAGCGAGGGCGTGGCGGTCAGCGCCAGGAACGAGCCGATCGCCGCCAGCAGCACCAGGGAGAGGACGAGGATGCCGCCCATCCGGTCGGCGAAGTAGCCGCCGAGGATGCGGATGCCCGAGCCCATCAGGGCGGCGAGCATCGTCAGGCGCCCGGCCTCGACCTTCGTCACCGCGAACTGCTCGTAGAAGAAGGTCGGCAGGAAGTTCGACAGGCCGATGAAGCCGCCGAAGGTGATGACGTAGATCAGCGAGAAGGCCCAGCCGTCCTTGGTGAAGAGGCAGGAGACGTGCTCCTTGAAGGTCTGGCCGTGGCAGTCCGGCGGCTCCTTCGCGAGGAAGATCATCACCAGGATCGGCACGATCATCACGAGGCCGGCGAAACCGTAGACCGCCTGCCAGCCGAAGGACTGCGCCAGCGGCGGCGCGAACAGCACGGCGAGCACGGTGCCGGAATTGCCGGCGCCGGCGATGCCCATGGCGAGCCCCTTGTGCTCCGGCGGGAACCAGCCCGAGCCGAGCGAGAGCGCCACGCCGAAGGAGGCGCCGGCGATGCCGAGCAGCACGCCCATGGCGAGCACGTCGTTGTAGGACGAGACGAAGAAGAAGCCGTAGGCCATCGCCAGGACGATGACGCCCATCTCCGTCAGCGCCGCGTTCTTGCGGCCGATGTATTGGGCCAGCACGCCGAGCGGGAAGCGCATGATCGCGCCGGCCAGGATCGGCAGCGAGATCATGAAGCCGGTCTGGGCCGGGGTGAGCCCGTAGGTCTCGGTGATGAACGGACCCATGGCGCCGTTGAGCACCCAGATCGCGAAGCAGAAATCGAAATAGAGGAACGCGGCGAACAGGGTCGGGGGGTGGCCCGACTTCATCACGGTCTTGAAGGAAGCCATCGGCGTGCTCGTAGGGCTCGAAGACGCCGCTCGGAACACCGGGCGGGGCCGTTCATGCGGGAGAGTGTGTCCGGACACGCGCCGTCCGAGCGCGAGGCGCCGTTGCCCCGCCCGCTGCCCAGGGGCAGCGCCCTGACTTATGCAGAGGGCGTGCCAACTCCGATCCGCCGACAAACCGAGGGGGAGGGGAATACGCGGCCACGTTGTGCCGTCGGCGGATGCACCGGTGCCTATGAACGAAGCAGCGACCGCGTTGCCTCAAACGACGGCAGACCCGCGGTCGACCACGCGGACGACGCTGCGCCCGGAGCCGCGCTTCTCCACGCGGATCTGCACGGCGATGCGCTCCATCATCCCCGCGACGTGGGTGATGACGCCGACCTTGCGGCCGCGGCCCTGAAGCGTCTCCAGGGCGTCCACCGCGAGGTCGAGGGTCTCGGCGTCGAGGGAGCCGAAGCCCTCGTCGATGAAGAGCGTGTCGACGAAGGATTGCCGTCCCTCCAGGCCGGACAGGGCGAGCGCCAGCGCCAGCGAGACGAGGAAGCGCTCGCCGCCGGACAGGCTGCGGGTCGCCCGGCGCTCGTCGCCCATGTCGCGATCCACCACGTGGAGGGCGAGGTCGGCAACGGCGCTGCGGGCGAGGCGGTAGCGCGGGCTGAGCGCCTTGAGCTGGTCGTTGGCGAGGTGGACGAGGTGATCGAGCGTCACCCCCTGCGCGAAGCGGCGGAAGCGGTCGCCGCCGGCCGAGCCGATCGCCTCCTCGACCCGATGCCAGGTTGCGAGCTCGGCCCGTGCCGTCTCGATCTCCCGCGCGAGGTCGGCCGCCTTGGCGCGGGCGGCCTCGTCCCGGCGCAGTTCCGCGTCGAGGGCGCCGAGGCGCTGCTGCGCCTGCGCCGTGGCGTCCGCGAGCCGCGCCGCCTCGGCCTGCGCGGCGGGGACGTCGATTTCCGCCTCGGTGCTCAGAGCCTCGACGTCGGCGCGGCGGGTCGCGAGGGCGGTCATCGCCTCGGCTTCCTCGCGGCCGAGCCCCTCGATCCGCGCGCGCAGCGCTTCGCGCGTCTCGGCGGGAACCGCGAGCAGGGCGGCCACCGCCTCGCGCCCGCGCTCGCCGCAGGCCTGCGTAAAGGCGGCCTCGGCCGCCGCGTGGCGGGCGGCGGCGCGCTCCAGGGCCGTGGCGGCGGCGGAGGCTTCGGTGACGGCAGCCGTGAGCGCGCGGGCGGCTTCGGCGCCGGCGGCTTGCGCGGCCTGAAGCGCCTCGCGCGCCCCGCGGCGCTCGTTGTTGAGCCGCGTGCGGTGGGCGCCGGTCGCCTCGCCGCCGAGGAGGCCGGCGCGGACGGCGCGCGCCTGTTCGAGCCGCGTCCTGCGCTCCGCCGCCTCCGTTCGGGCCCTCGACGCCGCGCGGGCCTCGGCCTCACGGAGGGAAGCGGCCACCGCCCGTTCCGGGGCCAGGGCGCCGAGCTGCGCCTCGTAGTCGGCATGCTGTGCCAGGAGCGCCGCGTAGGCTTGCCCCAGAGCGGCGATCCGGTCGGCGCAGGTCTCCGCGGCGCGATCGAGATCGGCGAGGCCGAGATCGGCGGCGCTGAGCGCCGGAGCGATCTCGCCCGACAGGTCCGACACCCTCTGGAGGAGGGCGGTGCGGCCGCTCTCCGCCCGTTCGGCCGCGAGCTCGGCCTCGGTCCGACGGCGCGTGAGCGCGTCGAGGCTGCGGGTCTGCGCCTCGATCTGCGCCTCGACCGCGTCGCGTTCCCGAATCAGGCCGTCGATCGCGCTGCGCAAGGTTCGCGCATCCGCGAGCGTCCGCTGAATCGCGTCGCGCTCGGCCCGCGAAGCGGCTCCGGCCGCGCCGAGCGACGACAGGTCCGGCTCCGGCGGCAGGCTGACGGCGAGCCCGGCCGCGTCGAGGGCGGCGGCGAGATCGGGCAGTCCGGCGCGGTAGCGGGCGGCGGTCGAGGCAACCGCCTCCGCCGCGACGGCACCCCGCTCCTGCGCGTCGTCGTGGCGCCCCTCCGCCGCGGCGGCATCGCCGCGGGCACGGTCGCGGGCGGCCTGATGTTCGGCGATCCGCGCGTCGAGTTCGGCGCGGCGGGCACGCATCTCGTCGGCCAGCCGTCCGAGGGCGTCGTCGGACCCGTGGGCATGAGGATGGTCGAGGCCGCCGCAGACGGGGCAGGGCGCGCCGTCCACGAGCAGGCTGCGCAGCCGCGCCGCCTCGCGGGACGCGCTTTCTTGCGCGAGTTCGGCGAGCGGCGCGATCTCGGAGCGGCGGATGCCGGCCTCCTGCAGCGCGCGTTCCTCGGCGGCGAAGCGGGCCGCCGCCTCGGCGAACGCCGCGGCGGCCTCGGCTTCCGCTTCCGCGGCGGCCGCGCGGTCGGCGAGGGCCGTGCCGTGGCGCTGCGCGAGGGCGTAGGCGTCGCGCAGGCCGTCGAGGACACCTTCCAGGGCGACGGCGCGGGCCTGCAGGGCCGGCTCGGCGAGGGCATCGAGCGCCGTCTCACGCTCGGCGCGGGCGGCGGTCAGCGCCTCGCGACGGTCGCGGAGGGCGGCGAGACGGGCGGCGCCGGTGCCGGCCTCCGCGTCGCAGGCGGCGATCTCGGCCCGGCGCGCGGCGGCGTCCCGAGCGGCCGCCTCCGCCTGCCCGCGCAGCCGCGCCCGCTCGCGTATGCGCCGGGCGAACTCGTCGCCGCGCTCGGCCAGGAGGGCGTGGGCGCGGTCGGCGTCGAGGCGACGGGCCGCGGCATCGCGTGCCTCCCGCGCTTCGGCGAGACGCCGGTCGAGGACGGCGAGCGCCACGCCCGCCGCCTCGGCGGCCTCGGCCGACCGAGCGGACGCCTGCGCCGCGTCCTCGGCTTCGCGCTCCGCATGGGTGATCGCCGCATCGAGTTCGGCCGCTTGGTCCCAGAGCGGACCAAAACTCTTGAACACGGCTTCCGCGGCTTCGTCCGCAGCGCTCGCCTCCGCCCGCATCGCCTCGGCCGTCTCGGCGGCCATGCGCGCCGCCGCGACCCGGATCGCGGTCGCTTCGACATGCGTCTCCGCCGCGGAGCGCTCGCGGGCGGCCTCGTCGAGGGCTTCCGCGCGCCCGCGCAAGGGCTCGACGGCCAGAAGTTCGGCCCATCGCTCCCGGTCGGGCGCCGCCGCCTCGGACGCCGCCCGCGCCGCGGCGGCGCGGTGTTCGGCCTGCGCGAGCGACGCCCGCGCGGCCTCGATCCGGCGCGCGGCCTCCAGCGTGCGGCCGACCGCCTCCTGCTCCGCGCGCCACGCCGCCACCTCGGCGAGGCGTTCCGCGCGCTCCGTCCGGCGGGCCTGCAATCCGGCCTCGTCGAGCAGGCCGATCTCGCCCTGCCGGACCTCCAGTGCCTCGACCGCGCGGCGGTGCTCCTCGTAGCCGAGATGCACCCGCTTCGAGATGTCCGAATAGATCGCGGTGCCGGTGATCTTTTCGAGAAGCTCGGCCCGCTCGCCCTCCGCCGCGAGGAGGAAGGCGTCGAACTCGCCCTGCGCGAGAAGCACCGTGCGCCGGAATTGGTCGAAGGTCAGGTCGGTCAGCGCGACCACCTTGTCGAGCACCTGCGTCTTGCCCGCGGCGACGGCGCTGCCGTCGTCGAGGCGGTGCAGGCGGCGCCGCTCCGCCTGAAGCTTGCCGGTGGCCTTGTTGCGGGCGCGATAGGCTTCCCAGCCGACGCGGTAGGCCACGCCGTCCTGGCCGACGAAATCGACCTCGGCATAGCCGGACCCGGCACCCCGGCGCAGGATCGCCCGTCCGTCGCTGGCGCTCAGCGCCTCGCCGCCGGGATCGGGCACGTCCTCGCGGCGGCTCACCGCGACGCGGGGATAGCGGCCGTAGAGGGCGAGGCAGAGCGCGTCGAGGATCGTGGATTTGCCCGCGCCGGTCTCGCCGGTGATGGCGAACAGACCGGTGGCGCCGAGCGGTTCGGCGGCGAGATCGACGGCGAAGGGCGCGGCGAGACTCGCGAGGTTCTCGCCGCGGATCGCGAGGATGCGCATGGCCGGTGGCTCAGGCTTCCGCCCGGGCGCGGTGAAACACGTCGAGATGGGCCGGCGCCGGCTCCTCGTCCCACTTCGCGCGGTAGGCGAGGCGGAACAGCTCTTCCGGATCCCGCTCCGACAGGCGCGGCGGCGGCGC
>NZ_BPRD01000587.1 GCF_022179745.1 Methylorubrum podarium | reverse complement strand
GAAGCCGCCACGCCGTGATGAAGCCTGTATCTCTCCGCCCTTCGCTTCGTTCGCCGCCCCTATCTCAACCTCTTCGTTGTCTTCGGCTTGTATCCGTCGAGAACTGAGCGTCGAAGACGCGAAGTTCTCATTGGGTTCATGTTGAGCGAAGCGAAACAAGAACTCCATTCTCATTGTATATACAACGTTGTATTCACATAAATATATTTAGAATACAATGAGAATGAAATTGACCTGACTGAAATTAGCAGAGTAAAACGAGAAATGCCGGTAGAATAAAGATTTCGAGTCCGCCGATCAAATTGGAGAAACAACATGTCGGATAAGAAAACGCGCCGCGAGCCGCTAAAGCGATGCCCGGCGAAAGATAACATCATGGCGATGCAGATACAACTGTTCGACAACGGTCCGAAGCCGGGCCGCGGTCGGTCGCAGCACTCCATCAAGATTGAAGCGTATTGCGACGGACGGTTGGATTTGTTGCGACCGTACTGGTCACGAGTCGTGCAACTGATCGATCCGAAACGTTTTATGGCCTGGGTGAACGATCAGCGCGCCTCGGGCACAATTTCAGATCAGCAGTACGAGCAGTACGATTTGGCGCATCAGGCGGTGACCATGGCCGCAGCGATGGAAGGCATCGAGTTTGCCAAGATGGGGCACATCGGCTCCGCGCGAGAGAACCTCTACTACGATGGGCAGTTCGTCACAGTGGTCAAACAGCAGGACGGCGGCCTCCAGTTCGAAGCGTTTATCGATGGCGAGCACGTCAGCACGTCGAGTTTTCTATTCGATCGCGCGTGGAGGCGCGGCGGCGCAAGGCGAAAGTTCTTCGGCTTCTACGATCCGAATGGAATGTACGCGGCGATGAAGGCGGAGATCGCCCAGCGTGCAGAGGCAGATTCTCGCGCGAAGAGGCGAGACACCGGATCGATCGGAGGATCACCGTGGGAGTGATTTCGGTCGAGGAAGCCCACATTCTGGCCGCTGAGATCGCCCGGCTCACCGCGGAGAAGGATGCACTCCAGCGTCAGGTAGATTTTCTGCTTCGAGAGCGCTTGGACACAAAGAGCTTGGAACAGGAAGCGCGGAAGCGTGCCGCGGAGAAGGTGCTGCTGACGGTTCAGGACCAGGCACGGCAGGAGAGCTAAGCCCGAACGAGGGGCAATGAACGCCCTCTCCTTCGCCGCGGTATCGAATCGCTTGAAACGGCCGCGCGCGGATCGTCTCTGCGAACCTCGTGCAGATCATCCCGCAACGATGCACGGCCACATACGGGATCACCGCCGACGAAGGAACAGTCCATCGCCACGCTCGGAGACCTACAGGTGGCAAGAAGCGCTTTCGACAGGCCAAGATGCGGACGCGGCGAAGGCCACACTGCTGACGCTCTACGGCGCGCTGAACGGCAAGGTTCCGCACACGGGAGCCGCAGCGTGAGTGGGCTCGATTCGTTCGCCTACCTTGTCGTTCCCTCGAATGCGTCGGCCACGCTCAGCCGCGCTACATAGGAAGCCACGTTGGTGCTCAGCAGGTAGATGGCCAGCGCTTGCACGATAATGATCCCGCCCGGCGCGTCGGGGCCGGACGGCGCGGACGAAGGTGTTGATCTTATCGGTCTTCGAGTTCACCACCTTCGCGTCGGTCGCAAGTTGCACCCGGTCAATGGGCGCGGGCAGCCGGGATGATTCGAGCCTTGCGCTCGGTGACCGGTCGCAAGATTCCTGAGACGGACGCGATACGCCCCGGCACTCTTTGGCGGTGATCTCGATCACCAGTGCGTGCCCTCGCGATTATGCTGCGCGACGCGACAGAGCCGGACCGTGCCCGTGGTGCGATGGTGTAGACGATCTCAATGTGAACACGATGAGACCGTCTCCACCGGGATGAGGCCGCGGCTCGTTCCGCCTGGAACGCAACGACGCCGCATAAGGGACACGTGTCAGTCAGCGGTCACGCGTCTTCGTCGTCCGCGAATCCTGTGTCGCGTTCCCGCTGGCCGCGGGCGAAGCCCCTGGTTGGCCGGTATTGCCGGACCCGCCCCCCATCTCTCCCGCTTTCAACTGCTCACCCTTCTGCTTTTCGCCTGACGTACCGGGCTGGACTTCATTTGACGAGGGCTTCGACGGTTGTTGTGCTCGCACCGCATCAGCGCCAGCGAAAAGTAACGGCAGAGCTAAGGTAATCGCAAGGACATGCCGCATGATGTGCTCCTGTGGTTTGTGTTTTCAGAAGCCAAGGGATCGCGATTGGTTCAAATACTAGCTCTTAGATTTCTCTGGTTTATTTGCCAAAACATCCCTGCTCGCAGCATCATTGTGGCAGAGGGCATAGAATGCCGGATGCCGACCACCCAGCGTGGCCTTTTCGGGCAAAGAGCCGGATCACCGACGCCTGCATGGTGGTGGCCTGATCCGGCGTGTCAGGACCGGACGGCACGGTTGAAGGCGGTGATCTCATCGAACTTCAGCGAGTTCACCACCTTGGCTCCGGTCGCAGGCTGTACCGGGCCAGTGGGCTCGCGCGGCCTGAACGGTTCGAATCTCGCACTCGGTGTTCACTCGTGAGATTCCCGAGATCGGACGCGGTACGTCCCGGCACTCTCGGGCGGTGATCTCGACCACCACCCTGCGATTGCCCGCATCGGATCGAGAGCCGCCAGCATGACATTCTCGGGCCGAAAGGGCATCAGCAGCGCTTCCGCTGGGATGATGCCGCCCGGCGCGTCGGGGCCGGGCGGCGCGGTGGAAGGTAGTGAACTCATCGGTCTTCGAATTCACCTCCATAGCACCGGTCGCAGGCTGCACCCGGTCAACGGGCGGGTGCAGCCGGGTTGGCCCGAGCCTTACGCTCGGTGACCGGTCGCAAGATTTCTGAGTTGGACGCGACACGTCCCGGCACTCTCTGGCGGTGATCTCGATCACCAGTTCGTGCGTTGGTGATGATGCTGCACGGCGCGACAGAGCCAAACCGTGCCGACAAAATCGGTGATCTTATCGAACGTCAGCGAGATCACTCGCAATGTCGGCGGACCGCAGGCCGACGAGCGGGGTGCATGTAGAGCCTAACGCGGCTGACCCGGCACCGGAGCCCCCACGCCTCATCGAATAATTCCCACGACCATTCGCGTTCGAGGATGTCACGGAACGCCTCCTTGAGTATCGCCACGGTCTGCGTTTCTAAGGCCGTCGCCATAGGGGGGCGAACATGCTCTCGCTCCGGCACTGCGACGCATTGAGGGCGTGGCGACAGCGCTCAGGATTCCTGCCGACGACCTCCACCAGATCGTCCGCTGCCGCCTGACAAACCGCGAACATGAGCGGCGACAGCGCGGGCCGTTCCATCCACGAATAGCGTTCGCCGTGGGACCTGGGCGGGCAGTTCATCCTCGAAACGGTCGATGCTGCGATCGTGGAAGAAAAGAAGCGTCGCGGGGTCCAGCAGCCTGATACGGGCAAGCCGGAATCTGACGCCTGGAAAACGAGCGATCGGCGCAACGGCCGCGCAACCTCTGGAGTGTATCACTAGGCATCATCGGAGGCCGTTGCCATGCCCCCTCGGGCACGCCAGTTATTCGCCGCCGCGGTAGTGGTGATCGTGGCCGCCTGTGGAGAGAAACCGCCGGAGTATATCTCTCCTAAGGGCTTTCGGCCGTTCGTCTTCCGGGAGGAAGGCACACGGATCACCTACTACATGCTTGACGTGATCGCAGAAGACGGTCCCAACGTGCGTTTTGTGACGAAACTGTGGGCCAATCTCCGCGGCCCGTTCGGCAGAACAATCACCTACGCCACTCGACGCGCTGACTGCGATCGGCTGCGCTACCAAACGATCGGCGTGGGCGAGACTGTTGCTGCGATGGAGCGGGATCGTCGTAGCGAACGGTGGGCAGAGCCCGCTTCCGATCCCGGTGAAGTCGCCGCAATGATGACGGCGTGCCGAGTGGCGAAGAAGTTGAAGTAGGCGATCAATCCCAGTCAACGGTGAAAGGGATCATCAAGATTCAACGGTCTCGAAGAGCGCAACCTAAACCGTGCGCCGTGACCATCGCTTAAGATGCGGCGTGCAACTCTCCGGCGAATGAGAGGCACGGCGCGATGGAAAAGCTACGGAACACCCTCGTTGGAACGGCAATCGTCGGCGGCCTGCTGACGTGGTTGGTCAGCATCCCGAATCGCGAGCCGACACAGGCAACGGCGCGACCGGATGACGGAATCTCGAAGATTTCGATCGGTAGCCTGCGGGGCAACCGGGCCGGCTTCGGAACCGTCCTCGAACTGAGCTTCGTCGTCTCGAACCGGAACAACTATCCGGTCAAAGACGTGACCTTCGCCTGCATACTCAGGGCACAGAGCGGCACGCACGTCTCAAGCGTCAGCGGAACCGTCTATCAACGGGTGCAGGCGAACGGGTCGGTGATGGTCAACGACATGAACATGGGCTTCATCCCGTCGCAGACCGATGGTTTCGCGTGCGCCCCTACGTCGTTCTCGCCCGCCATCTGATCGAACCACAGCGATGGTGGGAGAGCCGTGGAGTTCGTCGCGCGTTTTGTCCCTTGTGCTGGCAGGCTTGGCCTCAGCGGCGAGCGTTCCCTTTGTCGTTGTCGCAGTCAGCACCCTTCTCGTCGTCGCGTCCGCCGTTGATGGTTGGGACAGCTACGCAGCGCTCGGGGTAATACTCCTGGCGGGAGAGACTTTTCGCGGCATCGGAAACGTCGCGTGGCCGGTAATCGGCATGTCGTTCGTTCTTTTTCCGATCGTAGCCGTTCTGACGCGAGATCGACCGTGGTTTCGATCCACCATCTTGCCGTGTATCGGAGCGACGGTTGGTGCGGTGATCGCATCCGGTCAAGCCTACACTTCAGCAACGAATCTCGGGGCTGTAGCGGGTCTGATCGCGGGCTTCGCCTTCGCTTTTGTCGTCCGAGGCGACGGCGAGTGAGGCTGTTTCGTACGAAACAGTTTCACCGGAGTAGTAGTGCCGGGCTCGTGTGGGCCGCTCGCGTGCACTTGGCGAACCTCTCAAGCTCTCGCTCGAACTCCGCCTACCTAGGTCGTCCCAGCCGCCGCCCCGGTCACGATCGGCCGCACCCTGATGCTGGCTTCTGATGTTGACCCTTATCGAAGATCAGCCGGAGAGAAAGCGAATGGCCTGGACATCGGATCGCGGACCACGCCCCCTCAAATCCCGGCACTGCGGACTGCTGGCCGTGGGGGCATATGTGATCGCCTACCTGTTGGTCCCAGGAGTCATCGCGCCGGTGGGTTGGAGCCTAGATGATCTCATGGGACTCCGCGCCGCTCTGACGGGCGTTCTGGCTGGAGCGGGCGTGCTGCTCTGGCGCTGGGTGCGCCCATGATTGTGCAGCAGCGCGTGATCCTTGCGCGCGCAGGACTGAGCAGGTCGCTACACCCACGAGTGCGTCCATGGTCAACGGTAACACGGCGCGCGGACGCTTCGAATGTCCGCGTCAGATCGGCAGCCGCCGGTCGTGAAGTTCTCGGGCACATTGCGGGATCAACAGCACCTCCACGGTGATAATCTCGCGCGGCGTGGCAGGGCCGGGCGGCACGGTTGAAGGCGGTGATCTCATTGAACTTCGGCGAGATCACCGCGTTCGCTCCGGTCGCAGGCTGCACCGGATCGGCGGGCTCGGGCTGCCTGATTGGTCCAAATCTCGCGCTCGGTGCCCTCTTGCGCGAATCCCGAGATCGGAGGCGACCGGCCCCGGCACTCTCGGGCGGTGATCTCTACCACCAACGTGTTTCTGCGATGGAGCGGGGCCCTCGCAGCGAACGATGGGCGGAGCCTGCATTCGATCGCGGTGAAGCCGCCGCAATGATGACGGC
>NZ_BPRD01000586.1 GCF_022179745.1 Methylorubrum podarium | reverse complement strand
CACCCGGCCGTCGGCGTCGACGAGCGCCGCCGCGACGACGAGCACCAGCTTGACGGGCGGGCTCATCGGCCGATCGCGAACACGGCGTCGACCTCGGCCGAGGTCTCGATCGTCCCCGCCTCGACTGGCACGGCGGTACGGCCGCGGGGGGCCGCGGCCTTCATGGCGAGGCCGTAGGGCATCGGGCGGGGCGACTCGGCCCGCGGCGGCGACTCGATCGAGAGCACAGTGCCGAGCTTGACGCCGGTCGCCTCGGCGATGCGCTCGGCCTGGGCCTTCGCGTCCTTCACGGCGGCGACCTGCACGGCGGCATCCGCCGCGGCCGGGTCGCGCAGGCCGAAGCTGATGCCCTCGATCCGGTTGGCGCCGGATTCGAGGGTGCGCCGCATCAGTTCGCCGAGCTTGCCCATCTCGGCCAAGCGGACCCGCACCCGGTTGCCGGCCGTGTAGCCGTCGTCCCGCTCGCCCATTGTTCCGTCGGGGAGGCGGACATTCTTGGTCCGCGGCTGCAGGGTGATCGAGGAGGTGCCGATATCGGCCTCCGCCACGCCCATCGCCTTCGCCGCCGCGACGATGCCCTTCGCGGCCTGGCTCGCGGCATCGAGGGCGGCGGCGGGCGTCGCGCCGCGGCTCTCGACGCCGATCTCCACCGAGGCGAAGTCCGGCGCGATCTCCTGAGAGGCGCGGCCGATCACCCGGATGCGACCGGGCTCGTCGTCGGCCGCGGCCGGTGCGGTGGCAACGGCCAGGAGCAGGAGGGAAGCGGCGGGGGCCAGGAACTTCACGAGCGGTAGTCCCCATTGATGGCGACGTAGGCCTTGGTGAGGTCGCAGGTCCAGACCCGGGCGCGGCCCTGGCCGAGGCCGAGATCGACCCGCACGGTGATCTCGGGCCGCCGCATCACCGCGCTCGCCGCCGCCTCGCTGTAATCGGGATCGCGGGCGCCCTGCACCGCGACGCGCACGTCGCCGAACCAGATCGCGAGGCGGTCGCGGTCGGCGGGCTCGCCGGCCTTGCCGACGGCCATCACTACGCGCCCCCAATTGGCATCCTCGCCGGCCACCGCCGTCTTCACCAGGGGCGAGTTGGCGATCGACATGGCGATGCGGTGGGCGGAGGGATCGCTCTCGGCGCCCTCGACCTCGACGGTGACGAGCTTGTTGGCGCCCTCCCCGTCGCGGGCGACGAGCTGCGCGAGTTCGATCAGGAGGTCGTCGAGGGCAGCGCGAAAACCGTCGAGCCGCGGGTCGTCGGCGCGGGTGATCGCCGTATTGCCCGCGGCGCCGGTGGCGAAGAGCAGCAGCGTGTCGGAGGTGGAGGTGTCGCCGTCCACCGTCACGCAGTTGAACGACGTCTTGGTGCCCTCGCTGAGCAGCTCCTGCAGCACGTCCTGCGGTAGAGCCGCATCGGTGAAGGCGAAGGAGAGCATCGTCGCCATGTCGGGCGCGATCATGCCGGCCCCCTTGGCGATGCCGTTGATCGTCACCGCCACGCCGTCGATCTCGACCCGGCGGGTGGCGAGCTTCGGGAAGGTGTCGGTCGTCATGATGGCCTGGGCCGCCTGCGCCCAGGCCTCGGCGCCGCCCTCGGCGCGGGCGGCGCACTCGGCCAGAACGCCCTCGAACTTGCGCGCATCGAGCGGCTCGCCGATCACGCCGGTGGAGGCGATCATCACCGCCTCCGGGGCGCAGGACGCCGCCCGGCCGGCGATCTCGGCCGTGAGCGTCACCGCCTCGCGGCCCTTCATCCCGGTGAAGGCGTTGGCGTTGCCCGAGTTGACCACGAGCGCCCGCGCGCCCTTGCGGGCCGTCAGCGCGTCCCGGCACCAATCCACCGGCGCGGAGGGGCAGCGCGAGCGGGTGAACACGCCCGCGACCTGAGTCCCCTCGTCCAGGGCGACGTAGAGCACGTCCGTCCGGTTCTTGTAGCGGATCCCGGCCTGCGCGGTGGCGAGGCGCACGCCCGCGATCTCCGGCAGCGACGGCGACGTGGCGGGGGCCAGGGGAGAGATTTCGGTGGATGACATCGGTCGTCGGCTCCGTCTCGTACCCGTTCTCGCCGGTTCGGCCGCGTCGGGAGGCGCGGCCTCGCACGCGGAGGCGACACGGGCATGAAGCTTCGTGAAGCTTGAGGTCGCGGGCCGCTGTCTTGCGCCCGGCGCGCCCCACGTCAACACGCGGCGGTCGGTCGAGGATGGCGAAACCTCTGCCGCCTCGGAGAATCTCGCGGCAGCTCACGCAGGACGGTGATCGGCCCGTATCGGATCATAGGGTACGGGCGGCACAACTTGCGATAGGCAAGACGAGACCGAGTCTTGTCGCGTGATGCGGGGTGTGTCCCGTATGGAGCATAGAACCTGTCATCGTTCTGTGATGCTTGAATGCCTTGGGCGATCTGCGTAACCTAGAATGATGCAGCGCACCCAAGACCGTGAGCACGCGACCATCGACCCGGCTGCCGCTCGCGCGGATGGCGCTGTCGGCGGCAACGGGACGCCGCGCAGTTGCTACGGTGTGCAGGTTTTGGTCGCGGGGCGCCGCAAACAGTGGCGCGACGAGATCAACGGGCAGATCCGCCGCGCGGGCTACAGCGCGATCACCGTCGATTCGGCCGTCGATGCGCTCACCGTGCTCGTGCTCGGACTGCCGGTCGACGTCCTCGTGACCGATGCCGAGCTGCACGGCTCGCTCGGACTCAGCGAGCTCGCGGCCGAGGCACGGGCGCTCCGCCCGAATCTCGGCATCGTCGTCGCCTGCGACTCGGCGGTCAGCGACTGCGCCGACCTCGTGCCGGCCGACGCGCTGCTGGTGCCCTGCCCAAGCGAGGAGGAGGCGGTCGCCTGCTCGGTGCGCGAGGCGCTGGCCGCCCGCGCCGTCTGACAACTCCCTCCGCCGCGCGAACCCGCGACGATCGGGCTCGTACCCGACGGCCGCCCCCCTGTGGCAGCCTCGGAGACGGAGGAGACAACGCCATGACGATTCGCCGCCGGGACTGCCTCGCGATGATCGCCGTTCTCGCGGCGGGCCGCGCCCATGCCGCGGAGACCGGCCCGGCGGCCGCCTTCGCCTTCGACAAGCCGGAGGGCGGCAGCCTTCCGCTCTCGGCCTATGCCGGCAAGCCCGTCCTCATCGTGAACACCGCCACCGCCTGCGGCTACGCCCCGCAATTCGTCGGCCTCCAGGGGCTGTGGACCCGCTTCGGCGAGCGGGGCCTCACGGTGATCGCGGTGCCCTCCCCCGATTTTGGCAATCAGGAGCCCCTCGACGGTCCCGCCATCGCCGAGGCCGCGCGGAAGAACCACGGCGTCACCTTCCCGGTCGCGGACAAGACCCATGTCCGCGGACCCGCCGCGCATCCGTTCTACCGCTGGGCGGCGGAGCAGAAGCCGGGGCAGAGCCCGCAGTGGAACTTCCACAAATACCTGGTCGGCCGCGACGG
>NZ_BPRD01000585.1 GCF_022179745.1 Methylorubrum podarium | reverse complement strand
GTGCAGTTCCACCCCACCGGCATCTACGGCGCCGGCTGCCTCATCACCGAAGGCGCGCGGGGCGAGGGCGGCTACCTGACGAATTCCGAGGGCGAGCGCTTCATGGAGCGCTACGCGCCCTCGGCCAAGGATCTCGCCTCGCGCGACGTGGTCTCGCGCTCCATGACCATGGAGATCCGCGACGGCCGCGGCGTCGGCAAGGACGGCGACCACATCTTCCTGCATCTCGACCACTTGGACCCGAAGATCCTGCACGAGCGCCTGCCGGGCATCTCGGAATCGGCCAAGATCTTCGCGGGCGTGGACGTGACCAAGGAGCCGATCCCGGTCCTGCCCACCGTCCACTACAACATGGGCGGCATCCCGACGAACTTCCACGGCGAGGTGCTGACCCTCAAGAACGGCGATCCCGACACGGTGGTGCCGGGCCTGATGGCGCTCGGCGAGGCGGCCTGCGTCTCGGTGCACGGCGCCAACCGCCTCGGCTCGAACTCGCTGATCGACCTCGTGGTGTTCGGCCGCGCCGCGGGCCTGCGCTGCGCCGACATCGTCGAGCCGGACGCCCGCCAGCCGGAACTGCCGAAGGACGCAGGCGACAAGGCGCTCGCCCGCCTCGACCGCTTCCGCTACGCCGACGGCGGCACCCCGACTGCGCAGCTGCGCGACCGGATGCAGCGGACGATGCAGAACAACTGCGCCGTCTTCCGCACCGGCGAGGTGCTGGAGGAGGGCAAGGGCCTGATCCACGAGGTCTGGCGCGGGGTCTCCGACGTCCAGGTCACCGACCGCTCGCTGGTGTGGAACACCGACCTGCTCGAGACGCTGGAATTCGACAACCTGATCGGTCAGGCGGTCGTCACCATGGAATCGGCAGTCAACCGCAAGGAGAGCCGCGGGGCGCATGCCCGCGAGGACTTCCCCGACCGCGACGACAAGGAGTGGATGAAGCACACCCTCGCGTGGCTCGATCCGAGCAAGCACGGCGTCGAGATCGATTACCGCCCGGTGCACACCTACACGATGTCGAACGACATCCAGTACATCGAGCCCAAGGCGCGGGTGTACTGACGCGGGTGTACTGAGGCGGGTGGACTGAGGAAGGCGCGCGGCCGTGTTCGGACTGAAGAAGCGCAGACGAGGACCGCCGGCCGGCTCCGGCCTGCTCTGCTCCGGCGCGCCGGCGCAGCCGCCGGCGTCGTGGGAGGAGATCGTGTGCGGCTACGGCGCCTCCGTCGATCCCGCGGAGGCGCGCGCGCAGGCCGGCAACGCGGCCGAGGCCGCCTTCTTCGCGCAGGACGATCGGCTCGCGACCAAGTGGCACCACTACCTCGAGATCTACGACCGCCACCTGTCGCGCTACCGCGGCAAGCCCGTGCGCCTGTTGGAGCTCGGCGTGTTCCAGGGCGGATCGCTCCAGATGTGGCGCCGCTATCTCGGCCCGCAGGCCGTCATCCACGGCCTCGATATCAATCCGGGCTGCCGCGAGATCACCGAGGACGGCCTCAAGGTCCACCTCGGCAGTCAGGCCGATCCGGGGCTGCTGCGACGCATCGCCGAGGAGATGGGCGGCATCGACGTGGTGATCGACGATGCCGGCCATATCAGCGCCGAGCAGATCGCGAGCTTCGAGGTCCTCTATCCGCTGTTGGCGCCGGACGGGGTCTACATCGTCGAGGACGTGCACGCCTCCTACTGGCCGGATCACGGCGGGGGCCTGCGGGCGCACGGCGCCTTCATGGAATACGCCAAGCTTCTCCTCGATCGCCTGCACGCCCGCTACGTGCTCGATCCCGATCCCTTCGCCCGCGACCCCGGCTTCGCCGACGTGACGCACGGCATCGGGTTCCACGACAGCATGGTGGTCTTCGAGAAGCGTCTGAAGCCGCTGCCGCGCAGCCTGCGCGTCGGCCACCGAACCCTGTCCTGACACCGATGAGGGTATCCCTTCGCCTCTCCATCCGCCTGATCCTGTCCGCCGCGGCAGCGCTGCTGCTGACCCTGTCCGCGCAGGCACGCGGGCCGGACTTCGAATTTCCCGCGGAGATCGCCGGCTTCGCCCGCGGTCCGCGGACGGATTACGAAGCCCGCGCGCCGGGGCTCGGCTATTCCGTGGCCTACACCAACGGTCGCTGGAAGGCGGACATCTACGTCTACGACGCGGGCGTGCGGACGATCCCCGACGGGCCCTCGTCGCCCGCGGTGGAGGCCCAGCTCGCCCAGGCGGTCGGCGACATCAGGACGGCGGTGGAGCGCGGCTTCTACCGCGGCAGCGAGGATCTCGGCCCGGTGCGCCTGCCGGGCGCCGCCGGAACCAGGCTCGCCTGCCGTGCCATCGCCATCGACCATCCGGCCCTCGGCCTCACCGAGAGCCTGCTCTGCCTCACGGGACTGGGCGGCCGATTCGTCAAGTTCCGCCTGTCCGGACCGGCCGCGACGCGACCGCGGGAAGCGGAGGCCGAGCGCTTCATGACCGGCTGGCTCGACCGGCAATAGGATTTCTCGACACTCAGAGCGCGCCCAAGGCCGCTGCATCCAGAGGCTCAGACATGGCCCAGTTCAATCTCCCCAAGAACTCCCAGGTCACGGAGGGCAGGACCTGGCCGGCGCCGAACGGCGCCAAGGCCATCCAGACCTTCCGGATCTACCGCTGGAACCCGGATGACGGGAAGAACCCGCGCATCGACACCTACCATGTCGACCGCGACGATTGCGGCCCGATGGTCCTCGACGCGCTCCTCTGGATCAAGAACAAGGTCGATCCGACGCTGGTCTTCCGCCGCTCCTGCCGCGAGGGCATCTGCGGCTCCTGCGCCATGAACATCGAGGGCCAGAACGCGCTCGCCTGCACCATGGGCATCGACGAGTGCAAGACTCCCGACAACGCCCTGCCGTTCCTCACCCGCAAGGACAAGGACGGCGCGGTGCGGATCTACCCGCTGCCGCACATGCCGGTGCTCAAGGACCTCGTGCCGGACCTGACCAACTTCTACGCCCAGCACGCGGCGATCGAGCCCTGGCTCCAGACCGAGACGCCCGCGCCGGAGAAGGAGTGGAAGCAGACGCCGGAGGACCGCGCCCGGCTCGACGGCCTCTACGAGTGCATCCTCTGCGCCTGCTGCACCACGAGCTGCCCGAGCTACTGGTGGAACGGCGACAAGTTCTTGGGCCCGGCGGCCCTGCTCCAGGCCTATCGCTGGCTGATCGACTCGCGCGACGAGAACACCGGCGAGCGCCTCGACGGGCTGCACGACCCGTTCCGGCTCTATCGCTGCCACACGATCATGAACTGCGCCAACACCTGCCCCAAGAACCTGAACCCGGCCAAGGCCATCGCCGAGATCAAGAAGATGATGGTCGAGCGCGCGGTCTGACTTCTTCCCCGCCTCGCAAAGCGCCTGAAGAGAGCCGTGCCCCGATCGGGCGCGGCTCTCGCCGTTTCGGCGCCCCGCACCTATCGCTCCTCGACTGCGGCAGGGCCGCCACACCGCCGGGAAAACCCGCGCCGACCGGGCTTTTCCTGGGCTCGCCGTGCAGCCTGCCTTGCCGCAAGCGCATTTGGCCGCGAGGGCAAGCGCGACCGTTGCGTGTTCTGTTGGGGGTCTTTGATGACGCGTGGGTTCCTGTCGAAAGCCGCCTGCCTCGCGCTCGCCGCGAGCGTCGGCGCCTGCGCATCGTGAAGATGCGCGGCATCAAGTTCCGGGGCGGCTACCACGACTTCGTCATGGAGACCGGCGGCATCGAGGTCTTCCCGCGCCTCGTCGCGGCCG
>NZ_BPRD01000584.1 GCF_022179745.1 Methylorubrum podarium | reverse complement strand
ACGATGCGCCCGTCGCCGCCCTCGGCTTCGTCGAGCGCCGGGCCGAGGCCGGCGACGGGCGCATCGTGCGCGTGCGCCTGACCGAGACCGGAATGGCCAAGGCCGCCGCGATCGAGCGGATCTGGGACGAGGTCGAGGCCGAACTGCTCGACGACTTCGACAACAAGGAGCGCCGCCGCCTGCGCAAGCTCCTGCGCCGCGTCGCCCGCAACCTCGCGGAAGCCGCCGGCGTGACCGGCCACGAGGACGCCGACCACGAACTCGACGGCGAGGCCGACGACGAGGAGGAGGCCCTGCTGGGGCCGGCCGGCTCGGACGCGGTGGCGCAGTCCTAGGGCATCGTGCCGACCGGTGGCTGCCGGATTGTCTGAAACAATTTCCGGCTTATCCGCTCGGTTGGCGGCCGATCCCCCTCTCCCCGCCGGGCGGGGAGAGGCCCGCAGGCACCTTGTCGTGACTGCGGGAAGCGGAGGCGAAGCCGGAGCGGCGGTGAGGGGGTGCTTCCGGAGGAGGCTCCTCCGGCACCGCCCCCTCACCGTCGGCTGCCGCCCCGCCGCGCTCCCCGACGAGGGGGAGACGCGGCCCTCTCCCCGCAGGCGGGGAGAGGGGGACATACCGTCACGACCGGATTGATCAGCCGGAAGAAGTCTTGAGATGACGCGGTAGAGTCGGTGGCGTCCGGGGCAGATCGAACGGACCGCCGCCCCGATCCGTCACAGGATCATCTGATCCCGGCAGCGCGGCTCAGGCCCGTCCGGCAGGCACCATGTCGGCGAGGTCGTGCCGGGCGGGGTGGGAGAGGGCGGCGGCCAGCATCGCTTCCAGAACGATGAGGTCGGCCTCCGGATCGGGCTCCCAGCCGCAGGTGCAGTGCCCGTCGGGGCCGTGCGCGGCGGCCACCTGCCGGTAGAGCGTGCCGACGGTGCGCGCGGCCGCCTCCAGTGCCGCCATAACGTGCATCGGCTCCCGCTGCAGCGCCTGCCAGAACGCGACCGTGAGGGCGCGCTCCAGCGTCCCCTGCGCGTTCCGCTCCACCGCGCCGGGCGGAGCCGTGACGAGACCGGCGCTCATGCCCGCACCTCCGCCCGAACCCGCGCGCGGGCTTCGACCGGCACCAGCCGCGGCGGTGTCGCATCGCCGGGCTCCAGCCCGAGGAGCGATTCGAGCCCGCCCCGGCTCAGGCCGAGGGAGGAGCCGTCCCACCACGCGAGCCGTAACGATTCGAGCAGGCCGTCGAGACTCGCGAGCCAGGCGGTCAGGCCGCCGGCACTGTCGCGCGCGGGGGGCAGCGTATCGGCCCGAGAGGGCCACGGGCTACCGTGCGAAGCGTTCGGGAATATGAAAATGTGCGCCATGGATTGATCATGGCCATAACTGTAGAGAGCGCGCAAGAGATCTTCAAAACATTGGAAATGCTTCAAAGAATTGCTGTTTTGATCCGTTGCAATGTCGATTTAGAACAATTCGATCTGTTCGGAAAAGACTCTGCCGCGTCTCGGCTTGGGCCGGCCGGGCGCCGCCGATCAGCGGACCGGCTGGTCGAAGGCGGTGTCGGGGAACGGCTCACCCTTGAGGGTGAAGTGCCACCATTCCTGCGCGTAGGGGACGAAGCCGGCGCGAATCATCGCGTCGCGCAGGCGACGGCGGTTGCGGGCCTGGGCCGGGGTGAGGCCGGAAAAGTCCGTCGCCGAGGCTTCGTCGAACAGGTCGAAGGGCGTGCCCATGTCGAGTTCGGCGCCGTCGGCGCGGCGCACCAGCGTCAGGTCCACAGTCGAGCCGCGGGAATGCGACGAGCGCTCGGCGATGTAGCCGAGGCGAAACAGGTCCGCCTTGTCGGTCCGCGGGTAGTAGGCGGCTTTCATCCGCGTGTCGGCCGGGTCGCGCGCCCAGGCGGCGAAGTCGGCCACCGCCCGGCGCGGGCGGTAGCAGTCGAACACCTTGAGACCGAGCCCCTCCGGCGCGAGCGAGGACTGGACCGCCGCCAGCGCGCGAGCCGCCTGCGGCGTCAGCAGGCAGCGCGGCGCCTCGTAGCCGGCGATCGGCCGGCCGATGAAGTTGTCGGACCCGGCATAGCGCATGTCGAGGACGAGGCCCGGCACGATTCCGGCCGCATCGACGAAGGGGCCGGCCTCGGCAGGCTGGGACGCGGCGAGGGCGAGGGCCGTCACGAGGGCGCGCATCAGGCCCGCCATGCCAGCAGCCCGGCGCCGGTCGCGATCAGCCCGACGCCGAGCCAGTGATGGGGCGCGAGGCGCTCGCCGAGGAAGACGACGCCGAACACCGCCACCAGCACGACGCTCAGCTTGTCGAGCGGCGCGACGCGGCCGGCATCGCCCAGCGCCAGCGCCCGGAAGTAGCAGAGCCAGGACGCCCCGGTGGCGAGCCCAGACAGGACGAGGAAGACGAGATTTCTGCCGGACACGCGGGCGAGGTCCGGCATCTGCCCCGCGGCGGCGACGATGGCACCCGTCAGCATCAGGATCACCACGGTCCGGATGAAGGTCGCCACGTCCGGCGGCACGCCGTCGATCCCGAGCTTGGCGAGGATCGCGGTGGCGGCGGCGAATCCGGCCGACAGCAGGGCCCAGAACCGCCAGGACAGGAGCCAATCGCCCAAGACAATCTCCCTCACAGGGCGTGGCGCATCACGATCAGCGCCAGGGCCAGCCCGCCGATGCCCGCGAGCACCGAGACGAGCACGTAGGCGAGCGCCGCCAGCCCGTCGCCGCGCTCCATCAGGGTGACGGCTTCGAGGGAGAAGGTCGAGAAGGTGGTGAAGCCGCCGAGAATCCCGGTGGCCACGAACAGCCGCGCCTGGGGCGACCCGCCGCGGGCGGCGAGCCAGCCGGTGACGATCCCCATCAGCACGGAGCCGGCGACGTTGATGCCGAGCGTGCCCCACGGAAAGCTCGAGCCGAGCCGCACGGCCCAGTGATTGACCCCGTGGCGCAACACGCCGCCGAGGCCGGCACCGAGGAAGACGAGGAGCGTGTTCAAGGCGGGGGCTCGTGGTGGGGCGCCGGGCCGAGCGGACCGGTCTGCTGGGGGCGCGCAGGTTCTAGCGCATCGAACGGCGGCGCGCCTCACCCGGACAGCGCCGTGGCCGCCGATCCTGCCACGAGCGTTCGGACCCGGCTCGATCCAGAAGAAGACCCCGCCGGCACCGGGCCGACGGGGTCTCTGCTCTAAGGTGATGGCGAGCTCATACGATGTCCGGTTGATCACCTCGGGTTTTGCCCCACCCGTCATCGCGAGGCGGAGCCGTGGCGATCCAGGGCACGCCATCTCCGGACAAGGCGCGCCCTGGATTGCTTCGGCTTCGCCTCGCAAAGACGAAGGAGAGACCGAAACCATCCCGCGGATGTCGTCTCAGTCGTCGCCCAAAACCTTGTCGGGCGTGATCGGCAGGTGGCGGATGCGCTTGCCGGTGGCGTGGTAGACCGCGTTGGCGATCGCCGCGGCCACGCCGACGACGCCGATCTCGCCGACACCCTTCACGCCGAGGGGGTTCGCCTTGTCCTCCTCGTCCACGAAGATCACGTCGATGTCGTGGATGTCGGCATGGACCGGCACGTGGTACTCGCCGAGATTG
>NZ_BPRD01000583.1 GCF_022179745.1 Methylorubrum podarium | reverse complement strand
TCGACTTCCCCGCCCCGTTGCGCCCGGAGATCGCGATGCGCTCCGGTCCGGTCACGGAAAGCGACACATCCTCCAGAATGGGCTGACCCGGCCGATGGCCGACGGTCGCCCGCTCGATCGACACGACCGACTTCGCAGCATGGAGGCCGCAGGACGGGACCGTGACTGAGACTGCCTTCACGGCCTCGATCCGGCTGCGGGCGTCCTCGAGCTTCTGGTGAGCCTCGGCACGCAGTCGCTCCGCGGCGCGTGCGCTGCCGCCTGCCGTCTTCTCCGCGTTGTCTCGGCGGGCGCCGACGAGGATCCGGGGAAGCACGCCGCGGGCACCCCGGCGATGTCCGGCCGCATCGCGGTGCTGCTGACGCTCGACGGTCTCCTGTGCCCTTCGTGCAAGGTCCGCCGTTCGCTTCTCAGCCACAGCGAGGTCATGCTCGGCCGCAGCGATCCGAACCGCCTTGGCCTCCAGATACGCGTCGAAGTTCCCCGGATAGCGGCTCACCCCGGAGGGTCCGAGCTCCACGATGGCGTCCATGGCGTCGAGCAAGGATCGGTCGTGGCTGACCACGATTGCCCCCCCGCGCCAGTTCCGCAGAGCTGCGCACACGGCGGACCGCCCTTCGCGATCCAGGTCGTTGGTCGGTTCGTCGAGCAGCAGGAAATCCGGTCCTGCAAACATCGCCGCCGCGAGTGCCGCGCGAGCGCGCTGCCCGCCGGAGAGGCAACACAGACGTGTCGCGGGGCTCACCGGTACACCCATCCGGTCCAGGGCCTCCGTGAGGCGCTCCTCCAGAGTCCAGTCGGCCTCGGCGAGCTCGTCGGCCGTGGCAGCACCGATCTCGGCGCGACGCAGCAGTGCCAGCTTGGCGGTCGCACCGAAGAGATCGGCAACCGTCTCGGTAGGCGGGATGCTCGCGAACTGGCGCAACAACGCCACCGTACCCTCGACGATGATGCTGCCGCTTGTCGGCCTCAGGCGGCCGGCCACGAGGTTCAGGAATGTGCTCTTCCCGGCGCCGTTCCGGCCGACGATGCCAGTTCGCTCCTGCGCGAAGCTGGCGCTGATGTCGGAGAGGACGGTGCGCCCGTCAGGCGCGGTCCACGTGATGTTCAGAAGGGAGAGATGCGCTGGCATGCGTTGAGAGATCCCTGGCGGCAAGGCGGTTCGGCATTGCGGTCAGGGACAGTCTCATCGGCGTCGCGGCTCCATCCGGCGGCCCTTCAATAACCTCGACCGGGGCCAGGCGTCCATCATTCCGCGCGGGCGCCGAGCCGGCCGGGGACGACAGGGCGGGATCCGCCACAGTCCGGGACGAGGCCCGCGGAACATCGCATGAGCATACGCTCATCTCGCGACCCAGCACTTTGTAAGCCTCTGTATCGAGCCTCGGCCCGGCATACAGATCCTCACATTGGGCCGCCCCGAGGCACACAGAGGAGACACGCCGCGTCCTCATCCATCGCGACATCCGCACCATCACAGCGTGAACGTCATCAAGGAGAATCATGACATGCCCGAGCAGAGTCACTTGACGCGTCGGCACTGGATGAAGACCGCTGGCGCTCTCCTGGTGGCGGGACCGGCCATGGCGGCGGAAGCGGTGGCCGCGCAGCCGGCCGGTCCGGCGGCCTCGCCGGCGTCCTTCGGGCCTTTGAAGCAGATCGTCACCAGCGACCTGAACGTCGCCTACGTCGAGGCCGGGCCCGCGAGCGGGCAGCCGGTCCTGCTCCTCCACGGCTGGCCCTACGACATCCATAGCTACGTCGACGTGGCTCCGGTCCTCGCCGCCGCGGGCTATCGCGTCCTGATCCCGTACCTCCGCGGCTACGGTGCGACGCGCTTCCTCTCGGACGCGACGCCGCGCAACGGCCAACAGGCCGCCCTCGCCAACGACGCGCTGGAGTTCCTGAACGCGCTGAAAATCGAGACGGCGCTCGTCGCGGGCTACGACTGGGGCGCGCGCACCGCCTGCATCTTGGCTGCGCTCTGGCCCGAGCGCTGCAGGGGCTTGGTCTCTGTCAGCGGCTACCTGATCGGCAGCCAAGCCGCGAACGCGATGCCGTTGCCGCCCAGAGCCGAGCTGCAATGGTGGTACCAGTTCTACTTCGCGACCGAGCGGGGCCGCGAGGGTTACGCGCGCTACACGAAGGACTTCGCCCGGCTGATCTGGCAGCTTGCCTCACCCAAATGGCAGTTCAGCGACGAAACCTTCGCCCGTTCCGCCCAGGCTTTCGAGAACCCCGACCACGTCGCGGTCTCGATCCACAACTATCGCTGGCGTCTGAAGCTCGCACAGGGTGAGGCCCGCTTCGACGAGACCGAGCGCAAACTGGCGGCCTTCCCGACCATTGCCGTCCCGACGATCACCATGGAGGGCGACGCGAACGGGGCGCCGCACCCCGAGCCCGCCACCTATGCCAAGAAGTTCACGGGCCGCTACGAGCACCGCCTGATCAGCGGTGGCATCGGGCACAATCTCCCGCAAGAGGCACCGCAGGCCTTCGCTCAGGCGGTGATCGATGTCGATGGTTTCTGATCTCCGCCCGCGCCGGCGTCTGTTGATCCCAGCCGCCGCCCTCGCCCTGGGACTCGCGCTCACGGCGACCGCTCAGGAAGCCGGCAAGCCGGCCTCGCCGATCTTCGGAGTCACCGTCCCGGACGGTTACCGGGCCTGGCAGCTCATCGCCCCTGCTCTGGAGGGGGAGCCGCTCAACGAGTTGCGCGCTGTCGTCGGCAACGACGTCGCGGTGAAGGCCTACACCAGCGGTACCCTGCCGTTTCCCGATGGGACGGTCCTGGTGAAGCTCGCTTGGCAACACGTGCCCTCGCCCGAGTTCGAGCCGGCCACCGTGCCGGGCCGGGCCACCACCGTGCAGGTGATGGTGAAGGACGCCAAACGCTATGCGGAGACGGGCGGGTGGGGATTCGGACGCTTCGTCGACGGCAAGCCGGTCGACGAGGCTCAGCACCAGACCTGCTTCGCCTGTCACGAGGCCCGCGTGAAGGACCGCGACTACGTCTTCACGCGCTATGCCCGCTGATGCTCCGACCGCCGGACGTGTCCAGTCCGGCGGCTTGGTATACCATGGCCCCATGCCTCCGTTCCGAGCCGGCTTCTGGATCGTGGCACCCGTCATCGGAATGCTGGCGGGCCTGCTCTACGGTCTCATCTTCGATGTCGAGCTGCTGGTCTCCGGCATTCGTGGCGCCTTTATCGGCGCGCCCGTCCTCCTGTACGAGCGTGGCCTGCTGTTCCAGGCTTGGCGCGACCTGATCCGACGTGCTGCGACTCCCATCTTCGTGGCGGCGACGCTCGCCACCTACATCGCGATGATCGCGGCCGGGAATGCCGGTGCCGGTACGATTCTGCACCACGCGTTCGGCTACATGCCGAACCCGCACGTCGCAATGCTGATGTCCGATGCTGGGCTCGCTTACGCCCTCGGAATTTCCGCTTTGTCGGCCTTCGTCTTCCGCGTCCGGGATCTGATCGGGCCCCGCGTCTTCGCGAACCTGCTGATCGGGCGCTACCATCGACCGATCAGCGAGGAGCGCATCTTCCTCTTCCTCGACGTTGCAGGCTCGACTCGCTTCGCTGAGCAGCACGGCGACTTGGCGGCTCAGCGCTATCTTGGCGCGATTTTCAGCGCGCTCGCCTTGCCGGTGCACCGCGCGCGCGGCTCCATCGACGATTATGTCGGTGACATGGCCCTCGTGAGCTGGACGATGAAGCGAGGAACGCGAGATGCAGCGTGTCTGCGGTGCGTTTTCGATTTCGCACAGGTGATCGCCGACGACGCCGAGCGCTGGGTGGCAGAGTTCGGCCAAGTTCCGGGCTTCCGCGCCGTACTTCACTGCGGCTCGGTCGTGACCGCTGAAATCGGGCTCGAACGACACAAGATTGCGTATTTCGGTGACACGCTGAACACCACGAGCCGTCTTGAATCTGTCGCGAAGGAACTCGGCGTCTCGATCCTCATCTCGGGCGACCTGCTTGATCGGCTCGGCACGCTGCCAAGCGGCATCATCGTCGAGGATCTGGGCTCGCGTACTGTCCGTGGACGCCATGAGCCACTTCGCATCACAGCCGTTCACAATGGCTTCGGGCTGAGTTCCACGTCGCAGGCCTCTGCGAGGCACGGTGCCGAAACGGGCTGACCCAAGCCCCTCATTTCGCAACGGTCGACCGGAAAAATCCCTACGATAACTCCTCCAGTCGGTGGGCGCGGTCTCTGACTATGGCGCCATCATGATGGTCCGACCGTTCGCACAGCCTACGCGCCAAGTCCGCTTCCTGGCTTGGGGCGAAGGTCTGCTAGTGGCACGTTGCTGACCTCGCTGCATGTCGACTCCTTCAGTCCTGGCTCAGCCGCTCAATCAGCCCGGCTCAAAGCCAGCCGGTCACGGGATGACGCTCGTCGCGTCGGCCGTCACCGGGACGAAGTACATCTCCAACTCTTATTCGTGTGGCATCGTCCCATGTGCACTGCTGAGTAGACCACCCAGGGCCTCGATCAATTCAGTCGAGCGATACGGTTTCTGTAGCAACAAGAAGCCGTTCGCGTCCTGATCTTCTCGAAGATAGCCGGACGACAGCAATATTGGCATGTCTGGCCATCGTCGGCGGATGATGTGCCCAAGCTCGATGCCGTTCATCGTGCCAGGCATATTGACGTCGCTGAAAACGAGGGCAATGTTCGACTCTATTTGCAGGAGGCAGAGGGCCTCGTCGACGTCCCGCGCACTGAACACCTCGAATGCGAGCGCTTCGAAAGTCGAGGTAACTGTCGAGCGAACATCAGCGTCGTCCTCGACGACGAG
>NZ_BPRD01000582.1 GCF_022179745.1 Methylorubrum podarium | reverse complement strand
CCTCGACGCGGCGGCGCGGGACGGCTCCGCCTTCGCCGAGGCGACGGCGGCCACGATGCGGGGCCGCTCGCCCACCAGCCTGACCATCGCCCTGGCACTGATGCGCCGGGGCGGCACGCTCGGCTTCGCCGAGGCGATGCTCGCCGAATACCGGCTGGCCGAGTGGCTGATGAGCGGGCACGACTTCTACGAGGGCGTGCGGGCGGTGATCATCGACAAGGACAACCGGCCGGCCTGGCGGCCCGCCACCCTGGACGCGGTCGACGGCGCGGCGATCGAGGCGGCCTTCGCCCCGGCCGACGCCACGGAGCCGCGCTTCGACGGCAGCCAGGGGCCGCCGGACGAGGCGCCGGCGGCGGCGGGACGGCCGGGAGACCGGTCGTGAAGGCGCTCACCAAGGTCGGCACCACCCTCGACGGGCGCGGGCGCCCGAGCGCCGGGGCCGGCGACCGGATCGAGGGCACCGCGCCGCGGGCGCAGACCCGCTGGGACGTGGTGCTGGTCTGGTTCATGCGCCTCACCGCCCTGGTCTGGCTCGCCAAGGGCCTCGCGACCTGGGGCGAGATCCTCGACCTGATCCCCGGCCGGACGCCGTTCGCGGACCTGCCGATGGGGCGGCAATCGGCGATCGTCTACTTCGCGGTGATCGACTTCGTGGCGGCGGTCGGCCTGTGGCTGACGAGCGCCTGGGGCGGGGTCGTCTGGCTGCTCGCCGCGACCTCGGCGCTGACCCTGGCGCTGCTGACGCCGCAGCTCCTGCCGATGTCGATGCCGTTGATCGCAGTGCAGGCAAGCATTGTCGCCGTGTACTTCGTGCTGTCCTGGCTCGCGGCGCGCGACGTAGGCTAATAAGAGGTCAACATCATCGTTTCATTTTGCATTTACCGACAGAAGTAAATCGCGAGTTCATCCTGTCGCTTAAATCGGCTTTCATCGGTGGGCCCTAGGTTCACCTCATAAGCGAGGCCGGCCAGCAAGAGCCGGCACGAACCGACAGGAAGGCACCACGATGAGCACCAAGGCCGCCAACACCGCCCTCAAGACCACGGACGCCGCCCCCGAGACCCAGGGCGCCGCCGGCTCCTATCTCGAGGCGCTGCACCTCGTGGAGCGTCTGCACCGCCGCCTTCTCGACGTGATCAAGGACGAGTTCGACCGGCGCGGCCGCGAGGACGTCAACAGCGTCCAGGCGCTCCTGCTCTACAACATCGGCGACAAGGAACTCACCGCCAGCGAGCTGCGCTCCAAGGGCTACTATCTCGGCTCGAACGTCTCCTACAACGTCAAGAAGCTCGTCGAGGCCGGCTTCCTGCACCACGCCCGCTCCAAGACCGACCGGCGCTCGGTGCGCATCAGCCTGACGCCGAAGGGCCGCGAGATTCACGACCTGATCCAGGGCCTCTACGACAAGCACGCCCGCACGATCCAGCCGATCGGCGGCATCTCCGAGGACGATTTCGGACGCCTCAACCAGGCGCTCTCGCGTCTGGAGCGTTTCTGGACCGACCAGATCCGCTACCGCCTCTGATCATCTCTGATCATACGGTGTCCACTTGATCGCTTCGGTCTCTCCTTCCGTCATTGCGAGGCGAAGCCGTGGCAATCCAGGGCGCGACCTTTGCGGAGGGGTCGTGCCCTGGATTGTACGTTGAGT
>NZ_BPRD01000581.1 GCF_022179745.1 Methylorubrum podarium | reverse complement strand
CGCCAGCGCTTCCCGATGTGGTTCATCGGGAAGCGCTGGCGCGCGTCGTGCGGCACCTGGGCCCGGCGCTGCGGATAGGGGACGCGCAGGAAGCCGAATTGATGCGCGCCGTAGACGAGGCCGGCGAGACCGAGCGCGGCGAGCGTCAGGACTGAGGTGCCGGCAAAGCCGAGAAGCCCTCCGGCCAGCCCGAGCAGGCCGCCGAGGATCACGGCCCCGAGGGCGTAGCCGGCCCCGTGCAGCAGGAAAGTGGGCGTGTAGGTGACGAGGGCGCTGCGCGCGTGCCGCCCGGCCGGGCGCAGGAGGCAGAGGCTCGAATAGCCGCAGGGCGACCAGGTCGAGAGTAGGCCGCCCACGAAGGAGAAGCCGAGGAACAGCGCTGGCAGCGTGTTCGCCTGCGCGTCGATCCGGGCGGTGAAGGCTGCCCCCGCAGCACCGACCAGCGCGGCGCCGACAAGGCCGGCAAGTCTCGTCCGACCGGAATATTCCTGAGCGAAGATGAGGCAGTCCGCGACGCCCTCGGAGCGTGTCGAGACGAGCGGCATCGCTTCACCTCCGGCCGGAGGCGTCAAAGTGGTCATGCCACGATCTCCCTTGCTTGTTGTCGGTCACCGCTCACGATGTCGCGACGACTCTTGTTCTGACGTTTCCCTAAGGGATACAAATTTTATCTGCAAGCGAAACATTGCCTGCGAACAAGTCATCTGCACGATTTTCGGACCGTATTGCGCGCAATTTGTGCATCGCAATGTGATCGAATCAAATGGAGCTGAACAAGTCCTAATGTTTGTCAAGGTGTTGGGAGGTCGTCCCGGTGCGGGAGCGCGGTGCACCGATCATCGCGGTGCACCGCGCCCTCCGCTCACGTCACCCCGCCCGCATCGGTCAGGCGCGTTCCTCCAGCGGATGCGTTCGCAGCCGGTTCGGATCGTAGAACGGGATGCGCACCACCTGCGCGGTGAAATCGCCCTTGTCGGATCGCACGGCGAACTCCGTCCCGAAGGCCGTGAGATCCGGCGTGACTTGAGCCAGCGCGATCGACTTCATCAGGTGCCGGCTGTAGGTCGTGGAATTGATCCGGCCGACCGTCCGCCCGTCCCGGACCAGCCTCGCGCCGGGCTCGATCGCCTCGTTGGCGTCGATCTCCAGGCCGACATTGGCGAAGCGCACCTCGTGCCTGCGCCGCTCCAGCGCCGCCTTGCCGTGAAAATCGGGCTTCGACAGGTCGACCGTCCAGTCCGCGCCGACCTCCCAGGGCGTTTCGTCACCCTGGGGCATGTCGAACGGGAAGAACAGGAGGGCGCCCTCGACCCTCACGATGTCGAGACAATCCCACGAGGCAGCACAGATCCCGTAGGGTTTGCCGGCTTCCATGATCTTGTCCCAGAAGAACTCCGCATCGGCAGCCGCGCAGAACACCTCGTAGCCGCGCTCGGCCGAGTAGCCGCCACGGCCGATCGACACGCTTCGACCGAACAGATGCGCAAGTGCATGTTCGAAATACTTGACGCCGGTCAGGTCGAGGTCGGTGTGGGGCCTCAGGATGTCGAGTGCGGCAGGCCCCTGCAGCGAGAGGATATGGACGTCATCGTCCCGATCGCAGGTCGATTGCGAGCCCTCGAAGAAGCCGGCGATGACGGTATCGAGCCGGCCGCCGCCGTGGCTCACGCGGAACGCGGTCGGGCCGTCGCGATAGACGAGCACGTCGTCGATCAGCGCGCCGTTCTCGTCCACGATGTTCGAGATTGCCGACTGCCCGGGCTTCAGCTTTCCTACGTCCGAGGTCAGCATCCGGTTCAGCACCTCGGCGGCGTCGGGACCGGAGACGTTGATGATCCGCAGGGCCGATACGTCGAAGAGCCCGGCCTTCGAGCGCACGATCGCGACCTCCTCGTAGGGGTCGGTGTCGTAGTGCTGCGGAATCAACCGCCCGTTCCACTCGGTATCGAGTTTCGATCCGAGCGCGTGATGCCGCTTCGCCAGGGCGTTCTTGCGCGGAAAGGGGTCAGTGGTCATGACGGATCCTACCTTCAGGTATGCGACGGCGCCGGGTGACGCGGTCTCGAAGACGTCGATGGGTGGGGTCGGCTGCGCTGCCGCGGCCGTCAGTCGGGCGCGAAGCCGGGCGAGGTCGGCGCGCCGTCGTCGTAGCGCGACAGCCAAGCCACCGTCGTGTCGCGGTAGCGCGACAGGCCCTTGTACTCGGCGAGTTCGCCCCGCACGTCGCGCAGCACGCGGTGGAAGCGCCGCGCCCATTTCGGCACGGTGACGAGTTCGTTCATGCTGATCATGTAGGCCCGGATCGAGAACACGATCGCGTTGGAGCGCGGCAGGCGCCACATCGCCTGAAGCTCGACGCGCAGATGGACCTTGTCGCCCACGTTCTCGGGCGTCACGGTCGTCCGATCCCGGCCCCACTTGTCGTAGTTCTCGGGCGAGGTATCGAGCCGGGGATTGATGGTCATCGTCCAGTTGAGACGACGGACCGGCCGTCCCTGCTGCAGGTTGAGCAGGAACTTCAAGGCGCGCTCGAACACGCCCATGTCCTTGGCGAGCGGGACCGGCGCATGCCATTCCATGAAGTTCATCCCGATGTCGAAATCGAGCGACCAGTCGGCCTGACCGGTGATCATGCCGGAATCCAGCCACAGATTGCCGAGCCGCTGGTCGAGCAGCGCGAAGTCACCCTGGCACTGGCGGGTGATGTACTCCATCGGCGGGTGGGGCAGCGTCGCGGCGTCGCCGACGGTGAAGCGCTGATCGATGCCGAGGGGCCGGTTGACCCAGTGCCAAGCGTCGCCGTCGCGCGTCAGCTGGAAATGTTCGGGATAGTGCTTGGCCATCGACTCCATGAGGAGTTCGACGAGGTCCCACTCGGCGGTGATCATGTGGGGCAGCGACTGGCAGCGGCCCGGATCCTCCTTCAGGACGAGCGCGCGGTCGTGCATCTCGGCGACGTAGTGCTCGTCGATGTCGATCGGGAACTCGAACGGCGACTTCGCCGGCCCCGGCATGTGTTGCTCGATATTGACCGAGTACATGTACTCGTCCTTCTCGAACGGGAACGGGAAGCGGCGGATCGCTTCGGGTGAGTTCGAGAAGGTGAAATCGTCGCGAAACGATTCTCTCTTGAAGTGAAGGGTCATCGGCATTTCCCCTTTCGTGTCATGTGAAAAGACGTGAGATTCAGAGGCGCGTGTCGCCTCGTCGATGTCAGGCCTTTACAGATCCAAGACCAGTTCCCGCCCGGCGAGGCGGGAGACGCAGAGCATGATCTTCTTGCCTGAGGCGCGCTCGGCCGGCGTCAGATAGTGGTCGTTGTGGATCAGCGCGCCGTCGGCCTCGCACACGTCGACCGCGCACTGGCCGCAGGCACCGCCGCGGCACAGGAAGGGCGCATCCACGCCGGCCGCCTCCAACGCCTCCAACAGGCTCTGGTCGCCGCGCACCTCGCAGGTGATCCCGGCCCGCGCCAGCCGCACCGAGAATGGTTCGCCGGAAGGCGGCGCCTGGAAGCGCTCGGAATGCAGGTTTTCCTCCGGCCAGCCGGCCGAGCGCGCCTCTTCGAGCACCGCCTCGATCATCCCGGCAGGGCCACAGACGTAGAGATGCGTGCCGAGCGGCTGGTTCGGCAGGATGTCGGCCATCGCCAGGATTTCCTGGCGATCGTTGCGGTAGAGCCTGAGCCGATCGCCGTGGCGCTCGCGCAGCTCGGCGATGAAGGCGCCGTGCGCCTCGCCCCGCACGGCGTAGTGGATCCGGTAGTCGGCGCCGGTGCGCCGCAGCTCCTCGGCCATGGCGTAGATCGGCGTGATGCCGATGCCGCCCGCCACCAGCAGATGCCGCCGTCCGGGCAGGAACAGCGGGAACAGGTTCACCGGCATCGTGATCCTGAGCTCGCTGCCGACGACGACGTGCTCGTGCATGAAGCGCGAGCCGCCGCGGGAGTCCTGCGTGCGCAGCACGCCGATGCGGTAGCTCGATCCGTCCTCGGCGCGGTCGACCAGCGAGTAGGCGTTGCGGATGGTCCGGCCGTCGGCCGGCATCAGCACGACGATGTGACACCCGGCGGCGAAGGGCGGCAGTTTCTCGCCATCCGTGCGCGCAAGCCGGAACCGCCGGATCGTCGGCGTCGCCTGCTCGATCTCGGTGACGCGGACCGGGATTTCGACGCCGCTCATCGCGCCAGCTCCTGTGCGGGGGGAATGTCGCCGGGCACTTCGGCGTCGACGCGCACGCCCTGGAAGGCCGAGAGCCGGCGCGAGAAGTGGTCGCGGACGAGAAGGCTCTGTCCGCAGCCCGGGCAGGTGTAGGGGGAAGCGGTCACAGCCTCGGCGACGTGCTTGCAATGCACGCACTGGACGCGACGGGCGGGGGAACCGCGCGTCTCGGCGATGACCGATTGCGGGACAACTCCGAAGCCCGCGGCCCGCGCGATCACCGCGCCGACGAAGCTCTCGGACCCGGCGGCGTAGAGGCGTGTGCCCATGGTCGCGGCGTCGAGCACGCCGTCGAGGCCGGCGAGCAGGTCGCTCCGGCTGGCTGCCGGATGAAACGCCGCCCAGCCGAGGCGGGCGAGCGAATCCGAACGCGGCGCGCGACGTTCGTCGGTCTCCGCGTAGAGCAGGATGGCCCGTGCGCGCGCCTCGCTCGCCCCTGCGAAGACGTCGAAGATGGCGCCCGCGCCCTCGTCCTCGGCGGCGATGAGGTGAGCTTTGGCCCTCGGGTCGAGGGCGAGACGGCCGTAGGTCGGCCGGCTGTCGAACTGGCTGATCTCGATCATTGAAGGCTCCCGTCCTTCGACCGCACCGGGCGCTGCGGGGCAGCGCCCAGGCCGTTCTCGTCAGAGCTGGAAGAGGAAGTTGGCGAGGAGGACGGTGGCCACGCCCGCCGCCAGGGTGAGGTAGGGAAGGAGGCCGGCCCTGCGCCCGCTCACCAGCGCCTCGGTCCGCGTGACGCCGAGGTCGTGCAGCATCTGCGGCGGAAACCGGCCGCGGTCCTGGACGTAATGGCGGAACAGGAAGACCGGGATGATGGCGCCGGCCGTGACGATGCCGGCCCACAGCGCCCAGGGGTGCCACACCTTCGCACCCGCCCCGAGGAACACCGCGTTGACGAAGCCGAACAGGGTGCCGACCGCGATGAGGATCGTGGGGGCCCGATAGGGCCGCTCGAGATGCCCGTTGTCGATGCGGTGGATCCAGCCGGAGTTCAGGTTGAGGAAGTTGAAGATGATGTAGCCGGCGTTCGACACCGCCAGGATGAAGAAGAACGAGGCCGAGTCGGCGCAGGCGATCGCCAGTAGACCGAGATTGACGACGAGGCCGGTCCACATCGCCGCGATCGGCGCGCCGTGGCGGTTCGCCCGACCGAGATATTTGGGCAGCCAGCCGTCGAGCGAGCCCTGGTAGAGCGTGCGCGAGGCGCCGGCCATGGCCGTCATCAGGCAGAGCAGGAGCGCGAAGATCATCATCATGACGAGCGCGCTCGCCACGATCGGCCCACCGCCGACCATGCGGGCGAGGGCGGCCGCGACGCCCGAGCCGTCCACGATCGACGGATCCAGCATGCCCGCGAGGCCGAGTTCGCTCTGGAAGGTGAACGGGACGAGCAGGAAGATCGTCAGGCAGAGCAGGCCCGAGTAGAAGATCGCCTTGAACGTGTCGGTCTTCGGATTCTTGAACTCGCTCGTGTAGCAGATCGACGTTTCGAAGGCGTAGGTCGACCACGCGGCGAGGAACATCCCGCCGAGGACGAGGGTCCACCCCGTGGTGTTCCAGGCGCCCGGCGCGGGCTTGTTGGCCTCGGCGAGCGGCACGAAGGGCGTGAAGTTCGCCCAGTTCACGCCGTGCTGCAGCAGCGGCGCGACGCCGATGACCAGCAGCGGAATGATGACCGCGAGACCGATGACGCGCTGGACCTGGGCGGTGCCGCTGATGCCGCGCACCTGCACGGCGAAGGCCGAGAGCATGAGCGCGACGCCGATGAAAAACGGCGCGTTCAGCGAGAAGGAGACGGGCCCGAAGGAGCCGGCGGCCAGCGTCCAGGTGCGGATCGCGGCATTCGGATCGGGCACCAGGGCGTTGAGGATGTAGGCGGCGGCGATCGTGCAACCCAGCGACAGGACGGGCGTCCAGGCGATCCAGTTGCACCACACCAGCAACGGCGAGATTGGCCGGGCGTAACGCATCCAGGCGGCGGCGCCGTAGACCGACGATCCGCCCGACTTGTTGGGGAAGAGCCCGGCCATCTCCGCGTAGACGAAAGACTGCAGGAAGCCCATCAGCATCGACGCCGTCCAGATCGCGAAGGCGGGCGTGCCGGTCGCACCGGCGATTCCGCCGATCGAAAACAAGACCAGCGGCGGGACGCCACTCGCGACCCAGAACGCGCCCGTCCAAGAGATGCTTCGTTGCAGTTGCCCTTCCTCGGTGGGAACGGGCGACAGCTCCGCCGTCGCAAGAGTCATGACTGATCCTCCCAGGAAATCGCGCCAATTCATTTGGCGTCGAGATGATGATGATGACCGGGAGGCACCTACAATGGATGTGCCGTGGCGGCCTTCAATTCAGTCAATGATCGAAGCTATCGCGACCATTTTCTTCCCTGAATTCGAAAACATCATGTTCCGAACACGCGCCTTGCCCTCGGCGCTCTTCGCGCGACATCGCTTCTTCTAAGTTGCGGATTGGACGAGCAGGCTTGTTCGCGGCGTTTGTCCGAAGCCTGACACACTCGGGCCGATGCTTGTCAGGTCGGGGCTTCTGCGTATCCGTTTCTTGTTGCGGCTTCGAACCGGGCCGTGAAACCTTCCCTCACTGCCAATCTAGAATTTTTCTTCCGAAGAACGATTGCCGAGGTGGCACAGGAGTGCAATGGTGCAATTTGGTACCATTATCTCGTATAGATCACCCTGACCGAGGCGGG
>NZ_BPRD01000580.1 GCF_022179745.1 Methylorubrum podarium | reverse complement strand
CTCCCCGGCCTCCGCGTTCCCGCGCCTGGCGATCGCCTCGACGTCGGCGGGCTTGGCCCGGCGCGGCCAAGCGAGGCCCGGCGGCAGGTCGGGAGTTCCGCCGATCCGCGTGCCGCCGGGATCGGCGCCGCCCTTCGCCCGCGCCCGCAGGTCGAGGTGGTGGTCGAGGCGCTGGTGCCGACCCTCGAGTTCCGGCCGGCGCCGAAGGGCGGCGCCGATCCCGGCGGCACGCGGATCGGCGGAACTCCCGACCTGCCGCCGGGCCTCGCTTGGCCGCGCCGGGCCAAGCCCGCCGACGTCGAGGCGATCGCCAGGCGCGGGAACGCGGAGGCCGGGGAGGAGATGCGGCGGCACTTCCGCAGGGAACTGCCCTACGCCTTCTTCGCGCAGGTCGATCTCGGGGAGGCGAGAGGGAAGGGCGCGTTCGCCGAGGCCCTGCCGGGGCACGGACGGCTCCTGTTCTTCTACGACCTCACCGCCGGCCCCTGGGACAACGGCACCGAATCCGCCCGCGTGATCTGGGACGAGACCCCGCGGGAGGGGCTCGCGGCGCAGGTCATGCCGCCCGACCTCGCGGCGGCGGACGAGGAGCACCGGGCGGAGATCGCCAAGGTCAACCACCGGTTCAAGCTGCCCCCGCCGAAGCCGGATGCCGGCACGCCCTACAGCGGGCCGGCCCGGCCGATGCGCCTGCACGCCACCCTGCGCCCGCCGGCCGTCGAGAGCCTGGAGATGGAGGCGCGGCCGGCCCTGAAGGCGGCGCTGGCACCCCGCACCGATGGCGCGGAGGGCCCGCGCGACGCCTATCAGGATCTCTTCGCGAAGACGTTCGACAGCTACTATGGGGCCGCCAATGCGGGCCGGCGCAACCAGCTACTGGGCTCGCCGCTGCCGGAGCAGAGCGATCCGCGCTTCGAGGCGGAGGTCGTCAGCCGCTTCGGCGTGCAGCATCTCGACCGGGAGGCGTGGAAGGCGCAGCGGCCCGAGATCGAGGCCGGCGCGCGTTCCTGGCGCCTGCTCCTCCAGATCGATGTCGGCGACTTCCTGCAGGAGAGCGGGGAGGGCACCGTCTATTTCCTGATCCGCGCCGCCGACCTCGCGGACCGTCGCTTCGACCGGGTGGTGGCGGTCTATCAGCAGACCTGAGCCGCGCCCGCGGCTCCTCTTCGATCGTTGATCCGTGATCGTTGACCCTCGGCCGCGCGGATATGCTAGGTGCCGGGCTCCGGCTCCCGCGACAGCGTCGCGCGGCCCGCTCCCTTTTCCGCTGATCCCGGCGCCCCCGATGACCGATTCCGCACAGCCCTCCCCGACAGTTCAAGAACGCTACAACGCGAAGGACGCCGAGCCGCGCTGGCAGCAGGCCTGGGACGCGGCCAAGCTCTACCAGACGAAGAACGACGACCCGCGCCCGAAATACTACGTGCTGGAGATGTTCCCCTACCCTTCGGGGCGCATCCATATCGGCCACGTGCGCAACTACGCCATGGGCGACGTGGTGGCCCGCTACAAGCGCGCCAAGGGCCACAACGTGCTCCACCCGATGGGCTGGGACGCCTTCGGCCTGCCGGCCGAGAACGCGGCCATGGAGCGCAAGGTCAACCCGCGGGACTGGACCTACGCCAACATCGCCACCATGCGCGGCCAGCTCCAGAGCATGGGCCTGTCGCTCGACTGGAGCCGTGAGATCGCGACTTGCGATCCCGACTACTACAAGCACCAGCAGCGCATGTTCCTCGACTTCCTGGCCAAGGGTCTCGTGACCCGGCGCACGGCGAAGGTGAACTGGGACCCGGTCGATCACACCGTGCTCGCCAACGAGCAGGTCATCGACGGGCGCGGCTGGCGCTCGGGCGCGCTGGTCGAGCAGCGCGAGCTGACCCAGTGGTTCTTCAAGATCACCGACTTCGCCCAGGACCTGCACGACGCCCTCGACGGGCTGGAGCGCTGGCCGGAAAAGGTCCGGCTGATGCAGCGCAACTGGATCGGCCGCTCCGAAGGGCTGGAGGTGCGCTTCGCGCTGACCGCGCCGTTCGCCGGCACGGACGAATTGACGGTCTACACCACCCGCCCCGACACGCTGTTCGGCGCGAAATTCCTGGCGATCTCCGTCGATCATCCGCTCGCCAAGGCGCTGGCCGAGTCCGGCCCGCGGGCCGCGGAGCTGCAACGCTTCGCCGAGGAATGCCGCCGCATCGGCACCGCGCAGGAGGCGATCGATACGGCCGAAAAACTCGGTTTCGACACCGGGCTGACCGTGCGCCACCCGCTCGACCCCGCCTGGGCGCTGCCGATCTACGTCGCGAACTTCGTGCTGATGGAGTACGGCACCGGCGCGGTGTTCGGCTGCCCGGCCCACGACCAGCGCGACCTCGACTTCGCCAACAAGTACGGGCTCGGCAACACGCCGGTGGTCTGCCCTGAGGGGCAGGACCCCGAGACCTTCATCATCACCGACACCGCCTACGACGGCGACGGCCGGATGATCCATTCGCGCTTCCTCGACGGCATGACGACGGGCGAGGCGTTTCGGAGTGTCGCCAACCGTCTGGAGAACGAGGTGCTGATGGGGTCTCCCGTCGCGCGCCGAAAAGTGCAGTTCCGCCTGCGCGACTGGGGCGTCTCGCGCCAGCGCTACTGGGGCTGCCCGATCCCGATCATCCACTGCGACGCCTGCGGCCCCGTGCCGGTGCCGGTGGACGACCTGCCGGTGAAGCTGCCGGACGAGGTCTCGTTCGACCAGCCCGGCAACCCGCTGGAGCGGGACCACGCCTGGCGGCAGGTGCCGTGCCCGCGCTGCGGCGAGGCCGCCCGGCGCGAGACCGACACCATGGACACCTTCGTGGACTCGTCCTGGTACTACGCCCGCTTCACCGCGCCCTGGCTCGCGGACGCCCCGACCGACCGGAAAACCGTCGATCACTGGCTCGCGGTCGATCAGTATATCGGCGGCGTCGAGCACGCGATCCTGCACCTGCTCTACTCGCGCTTCTTCATGCGGGCGATGCGGGAGACCGGCTGGGCGGGCGTCTCGGAGCCCTTCGCCGGCCTGTTCACGCAGGGCATGGTCGTCCACGAGACCTACAAGGACCCCTCCGGCGCCTGGGTGCCGCCGGCCGAGATCCGCTTCGAGACCGAGGGCGGGGAGCGCAGGGCTTTTCACGTGAAAACCGGCGCGCCGATCGAGGTCGGCCCGACGGAGAAGATGTCGAAGTCGAAGAAGAACGTCG
The DNA here is from genome assembly GCF_022179745.1 of Methylorubrum podarium. Lineage (GTDB taxonomy): Bacteria > Pseudomonadota > Alphaproteobacteria > Rhizobiales > Beijerinckiaceae > Methylobacterium > Methylobacterium podarium. The sequence continues at coordinate 722 of NZ_BPRD01000580.1, read as the reverse complement.
TCGATCCCGACGACATTATCGCCAGCTACGGCGCCGACACCGCCCGCTGGTTCATGCTCTCCGACTCTCCTCCAGAGCGCGACGTGATCTGGACCGAGGAGGGCGTGCAGGGCGCCGCCCGCTTCGTGCAGCGCGTTTGGCGCCTCGTCCACGGCGCGGCGGGGGCTGACGGGTCCGGCGGCGGCACCGCCGATGCGGCCCTACGCAAGGCCGCACACAAGGCGCTCGCGGCCGTCGGCGAGGATATCGAGCGGCTGCGCTTCAACCGCTGCGTCGCCCACATCTACACGCTCGCCAACGCCCTCGACGAGGGCCTGCGCGGCGGCGCGTCCGGAGCGGCGGCGGGGGAGGCGGGGCGCATCCTCGTGCAGCTCATCGCGCCGATGATGCCGCACTTGGCGGAGGAGTGCTGGCGCGTCCTCGGCGGGGAGGGGCTCGTCGCCGAGGCGTCCTGGCCCGTGGCCGATCAGGCGCTGCTGGTCGAGGACGAGATCACCCTGCCGGTGCAGATCAACGGCAAGAAGCGGGCGGACGTCACCGTGCCGCGGGACGCCGACGCCAAGGCCGTGGAGGCGGCGACCCTGGCGCTGGAGCCGGTGCAGCGTGCCCTCGAAGGCCGGGCTCCGAGAAAGGTCATCGTCGTGCCGGGCCGGATCGTGAATCTGGTGATGTGATACGGTTTCCGATTGATCGTTTCGGGCTAACGCCCCTCTCCTCCCCCT
>NZ_BPRD01000579.1 GCF_022179745.1 Methylorubrum podarium | reverse complement strand
CGAGGCCGGCCTGCCGCCGGCCGAGCCAGGACCGATCAAATCGCCGGGTAGGATACCGTTCGCCCGCAATCATGCGGAGGAGGATATTGCCAATCAGTTCGTTGCCGCGGTCGAGGGGGCGGGCTTGGCACCTGCCGATCTGGCAGGGCGACAACTCACGATGCGCATTCAAAATCCCATTGGCATCTGCCCGACTTGCCGCCAGGGTCTGCGAAACCCGAATGTGGATCCCGGCGTGCTCAAGCAGTTGAGCGAGCGCTATCCCGAATTGAGTATCCGCGTCGTTGTCGATAATCCTGGCGATCGGCTGTCAGGGTTGAGCGATTTTGTCATCCGTGGAGGCCGGTACGTCGAATGATCAGCACGACAGGACGCCCGACTTCCACCGGCCGCGCAGAGGGTGTACCCGACCGATCGGACTTGGCCGCACGTGTGGCCGAGTTCGTATCTCGTGCTCGCGTCGTGCTCCTCATGCTGTCTCCCGACGAAGCTCGCCAGGAGGGCGAGCGAGCCCTCGATCTCGCTGAGCGCTTCGCCCGTGGTGAAGCAATCGAACCGCGCACGATCGAGGACAGCCTGATGAACGAGGAGGAGCAAGGGATCCTCCTCCACGAACAGCGCGCTTCCGGCACGCTTGAACAAAACATCTGGTCGGCCGTGGCGTCGGTGGTCGGCTATGCCGCCTGGGCGGCCGCCACGGCGCGTGGCGAGCCTCTGAGCGCCCTAGTGGAATACTTCGACCTTCCCGAGGCTCCTGACGTCGTGGAGGAAGCCCTTCGGACGGCGGAGAGCAGCCGATAACGAACGGCCACCGGCGCCTTGTCTCAGAGTCTCCCCTGAGGCAGCCAGCCCGGCGCCCGAGAGAGACCTATCATGCTGCCGATCGAAGAAATCCTCGGGCCGATCGAGCGGGAGCCTAATGTGCCGGGTACGCGACCCGGTGAGAGCGAGAAGGTACGCTACATCTCGTTCCAAGAGCCGCGCACGCCTGACGACGTTTTTGAGGAAGTTCCCTGGGTGGTAGAACCGCCCCTGCCAAAGCGTGGCGGTGTGATCCTCGAAGGTTGCATCCTCACCCTGCCGGATGGTCTGCAATTCTGCGCTCTTTTGTTTCACAGCGATGTCGAGGCTTGGCAGCGGCAGATCGTTACAACGTCCAAATTCACGTTCCCGAGGGTGTCGAGATCCCGAGATAATGACGATGAGCTACATTCCAGCCACAGCTGAGTACGGCGTAGTTTTGCGAAAGGCTGCATTGTGCGAAAAGGATGTTTCACGCGACATCATATTGGAGGCCATGAAAGATATCGATATCTTGGGCGAAGATAAAAATTTGATATCCTGGGGTCCTTTGTTTGGGCGGGAGGCGCTTGATGAGATAAGATTGCGTCTGTCGAAGACAAAATTAGAATACATTGATGACTATATAGATATTGATTTTCTATTGCCGCAATGGATCGGTCTCGGCGTCGCGCTCAATCGCTAGGTGCTAAAAACTCAAAGAACGAGGGCGCACCTTCCTCGAAGATTTATGTCGCTCGATGTTTGCGGTGCAGAGATTTATAATATGATAGCGAACCTCCAGGCGTTCTAGCGGAATCCTTCGACCTTTCCGAGGCTCCTAACGTCCTGGAGGGAGCCGTTCGAACGGCGGAGAGGGGCCGGTCACGAGCAGCCACCGGCATCTGGTCTCACAGTCTCTCCTGAGACAGCCAGCCCTGCGCCCAGGAGTTCCATGATGCCGTCGATAGAAGAGATCGTCGGACCGATCGAGCGGGAACCGAAGATTCCCGGCACGCGGCCCGGCGAGAGCGAGAAGGTACGCTACATCTCGTTCAAGGCGCCCCGTACGCCGTCCCACATCCTCAAGGAAGTCACTTGGGCGGTGCAGCCACCTATTCCGAAGGAGGGGGGCGTGATGCTCGAAGGATGTATCCTTACCCTCCCGGATGGTCTGCCATTCTGCGCTCTTTTGTTTCACAGCAATATCGAGGCTTGGCAGCGGCAGATCGAGGAGGGCGCCCGGCTGCTCGGCCTCGTCAGCGCCCGGCTCGAAGACGAGGTGCTGCACCTCTCCGACGGGCGCTCGATCCCCCTCGCCGACTGCAAAGTCGAACTCGATTGAGATGAACTGCGCCGCCCGCGACGAGGGTCGGCGGCGTGGGCAGCTTTCGATGCCGATACCAGCGGCGAACCAACTCGCCGCCAACCAGCAGCGCAACGCGGACCTGCCGCAATCCCTCGCGGCGATGGGACCGCGGAACGGACCGCCGAGCTTCACGATGCCGCCGGTCGAGCCGCCGCGCGTCGCCCCACCGCCCGCGTTCCCGACCTTCGCGCTCTCGCCGCCCGCGGCCGATCCGGCACCGCTGCCGACGCCGCCCGCCTTCGCGAGCCAACCCTGGACGCGGCGAGCTTCACCCCGCCCGCGCCGACGGCCCCCACCTTCGCGCTCCCCGAAGCGGCGGGCG
>NZ_BPRD01000578.1 GCF_022179745.1 Methylorubrum podarium | reverse complement strand
TTCGAGCCGAAGGTGTCGGCGGCGGTGGCGCTGAACAGCGAGTACACTTCGCCCCAGGCAAGGAACACGATGCCGGAGAGGATCACGAAGGCCCAGGGGTTCGAGCCGAAGTAACCCAGCGCCACGATGCCGATGCCCTCCATCGAGAAGGCGATGAACATCGTCTTCTCACGGCCGATCCGGTCGGAGATCCAGCCGAAGAGCGGGCGGGAGATGCCGTTCATGATGCGGTCGAGCATCAGGGCGAAGGGCAGCGCCGCCATGGCGAAGAAGTACAGGTTCACCTGGAAGTTCTTCACGCCGAGGTCGGTCGCGATGACGCCGAGCTGGGCCACCGCCATCAGGCCGCCGGTCACCGTGCAGGTGAACATGAGCAGCATGACGTAGAAGACCGGGGTCCGCAGCGCCTCGCCGAGGGTGTAGTCGCGACGGGTCTGCAGAACCTTGGTCGAGAACTTGACCTCGTCCTTGGCCGGCGAGCGCATGAAGATGGAGGCCAGGATGATGACCGTGCCCTGGATCAGGCCGAAGGTGAAGAACGCCTGGGCGTAGCTGCCGGCGTCGATCATCTTGGCGATCGGGAGGATCGTCAGCGCCGAGCCCGCACCGTAGCCGCCCGCGGTCAGACCGACGGCCAGGCCGCGCTTGTCCGGGAACCACTTCAGGGCGTTGTTGATGCAGGTGGCGTAGACGCAGCCGACGCCGATGCCGCCGAGGACGGAGCCGAGATAGAACCCGGACAGCGAGGTCGCGTAGGAGTTCACCACCCAGGCCAGGCCGGTCATCAGGCCGCCGAACATCACGACACGGCTCGGACCGTACTTGTCGATGAAGTAACCCTCGATCGGCGTCAGCCAGGTCTGGACGACGACGAAGATCGTGAAGGCCACCTGGATCGCGGCGCGATCCCAGCCGAAGGTCTTCTGGATTTCAGGGACGAACAGGGTCCAGGCGTACTGGATGTTGGCCGCGGCCACCATGCAGATGACGCCGAGGACGATTTGCAGCCACCGGTTCGAAGACGATACCGGCCGGTCCGCGGCCGTAGACGATAGTGCCATGAGCGTGCTCCCTCGTGCCTGCACAGACGTGAAGGCCTGTTGTGTCGATTTGGCGTGTTTGGCGTGAAAGGCGTCAGTGCAGGGTGTTGAGATTCCTTCCTCTGCCCGTTGGATCCGAGGGGCTTTCTCGTCCCGGGCATTGGTATGCATTATTTGGTATGCCAGGCATGCAGGCAAGCGAAATAATTCGCAATCTGACACGAAAGTGAGGAACCGAAAGGATGAAATCCCGGAACCCCACGAAAAAATCGCTGCGTTGACCGGAGGATGCGGCCGGTCGCGGCAGGGAAAAGGACGGGTTCGGCACCGCCGAATCAATGACATACCGGTCGTCGCAGACCGATGACGGGCAGATCGGGCGACGCGCCCCGCGGCGACGCCTTCGCGCCGTCTGGCACGGTGCTTGGTGAATCGGAGGGTCTCCGCCGCCGTTACGCTTCTCGCGCGAGGAAGTGCCAAACTCGGGCGATCCGCCCCTCGCGGGATCGATTTGTCCGGAAGCCGGGCGCCGTTCTTGCTTCAGGGCGCGCTGCGGGCGCGGAGGCACCTCCGCCGCACGCGACCGCCTCGCCGGAAATCCCCTCGACAGGCCGCCCGATCCTTGCATCCTGTCGGGCGCGGCCAAGGAGCCCATTGATGCCCTATCGCCACACCGTCGGTCCCCGCACCCACGTTTTCGCCGACCTGGCGACGCTGATGGCGAAGGCGACCCCGGTGCGCTCCGGCGATTGCCTCGCGGGGATCGCCGCCGAATCGGCCGAGGAGACCATGGCCGCCCGCTGGTGCCTGGCCGAGGTGCCGCTCAGGGAGATCCTGGCGCGCCCGCTGATCCCTTACGAGGACGACGACGTCACCCGCCTGATTCTCGACGATCACGACGAGGCGGCGTTCGCCGAGATCGCGAGCCTGACGGTCGGGGATTTCCGCGAGTTCCTGCTCACCGCCTCCTCTGAGACGCTGGCGCGAATCGCGCCGGGCGTGACGCCGGAGATCGCCGCGGCGGTGAGCAAGATCATGCGCAACCAGGACCTGATCCTGGTCGCCCGGAAGTGCCGGGTGATCACGCGGTTCCGCAACACGATCGGCCTGCCCGGGACGCTCGCGGTGCGGCTCCAGCCCAATCACCCGACCGACGACCCGGCGGGCGTCACCGCCTCGATCCTCGACGGGCTCGCCTATGGCTGCGGCGACGCGGTGATCGGCATCAACCCGGTGTCCGATTCGATCCAGACCATGGGCACCCTGCTCAGCCTGTTCGACGGGATCATCGGCCGGCTGGAGATCCCGACGCAGGCCTGCGTGCTCACCCACGTCACCACCACCCTCGACGCGATGAACCGCGGCCTGCCGGTCGATCTGGTGTTCCAGTCGATCGCCGGGACGCAGCGGGCCAATGCGAGCTTCGGCGTCACCCTGCCGATCCTGCAGGAGGCGCACGAGGCGGCGCTCGCGCTCAAGCGCGGCACCCTCGGCGACAACGTGATGTATTTCGAGACCGGTCAGGGCTCGGCGCTCTCGGCGGACGCCCATCACGGCATCGACCAGCAGACCCTCGAGGCCCGTGCCTACGCCGTCGCCCGGCGCTACCGGCCGCTGCTGGTCAACACCGTCGTCGGCTTCATCGGGCCGGAATATCTCTACGACGGCAAGGAGATCATCCGCGCCGGGCTGGAGGACCATTTCTGCGGCAAGCTGATGGGCGTGCCGCTCGGGGTCGACGTCTGCTACACCAACCACGCCGAGGCCGATCAGGACGACATGGACACGCTGCTGACCCTGCTCGGGGCGGCGGGCTGCACCTACGTCATGGGCATTCCCGGCGCCGACGACGTGATGCTGAACTACCAGTCCACCTCGTTTCACGATCAGCTCTACATCCGCGAGGTGCTGGGCCTGAGACGGGCGCCCGAATTCGAGGAATGGCTCGCCCGAATCGGCCTCACCGACGCGAACGGCACCCTCCTGCCCGGCGGGGCCGAGGCCCGCCTGCTCGCCGCCGCGCCGGGGCTGGCCGCATGAGCGCCCGGACCGACGACCTCTGGCAGCGCCTCGCCCGCCTCACCCCCGCCCGGATCGGCCTCGGCCGCGCCGGTGCCGGCCTGCCGACCCGCGAGGTGCTGAAATTCGGCCTCGCCCACGCCCAGGCGCGCGACGCCGTCCACACGCCGATGGACGCCGCCGCGATCGCGGAGGCCGTCGCGGCCTTGGGCCTGCCGACCGTGACCGTGACCTCGGGTGCGGCGGATCGCGCGACCTATCTGCGCCGCCCCGATTACGGGCGCCGGCTCTCGGCCGACAGCCTGAAGGCGCTGGCCGATTCGGCCCGCGAGCCCGTCGATCTCGCCCTGGTAGTGGCCGACGGCCTGTCGGCGCGGGCGGTGCACGAGGGCGCCGCCGCCCTGCTCGCCGCCTTCAAGCCGCATGCGGAGCGGGCCGGCTGGCGCCTCGCCCCGGTGACCATCGCCACCCAGGCACGGGTCGCGCTGGGGGACGCGGTCGGCGCGGCGCTGCGGGCCCGCGCGGTGGTGGTGGTGATCGGTGAGCGCCCCGGCCTGTCCTCGCCCGACAGCCTCGGCCTCTACGTCACCTTCGATCCGAGGCCGGGGCGCTCGGATGCGGAACGAAACTGCATCTCGAACGTCCGGCCCGCCGGCCTCAGCTTCGAGCTCGCCGCGTTCAAGCTGAACTGGCTCCTGACCCAGGCCTTCTCCCGCGGGCTGACCGGCGTGAACCTGAAGGACGAGAGCGACCGGTTGATCGAGGCTGACATGCCCGATCCGGCGATCGCCGCCCGCTGATCCGACTCCTCGGCGAAGCTCGGCCTGTCGCGCGAGGGCCTTCGGACGTCCGATCCGGTCGATCGCTTCGCCGACGCTCGCGATGACGGCGTGGCGCAAAACCTCGGGGGATCGACCGAATTCGGTACGACTGATACGGCATCCGTCTGATGACTCCGGTTTCTCCTCCGTCATTGCGAGGCGAAGCCGTGGCAATCCAGGGCGCGCCTTGTCCGGAGAGGTCGCGCCCTGGATCGCTTCGGCTCCGCCTCGCGATGACGGGAGTAGGCAATGCCCGAGGTGATCAACCGGAAACCGTATGAAAACCCCCTCCTGCGGGACCGCGGGCGGGGGGATGCACGTTGACCGTGCGACGTCTTTCGGGCGCCGGCGCAAGCTCGGCTGTTGCGGCCCCGACACACCGCGAAAGCAACCCGACTTTGCCTTGAGCTGTGCCTTTGAGCGCCGCAATCCCACCATAAACCGGGACGACTTCCGGGGTCGCGGTAAATGCTGTCGCTCCAACGCCTTACCGCAGAGTTTCGAGGACGTCGAAGGACGTTTTTCCGCGCTGGACCGTCACGGGCCGGGCGGACCTCGGGGGCGTAACGGGACCGGGGCACGAGATCAGCGATGGACGCGCGTCAGACCGACAAGTCGAAGCTGCCGAGCCGGCACGTGACGGAAGGGCCCGCCCGCGCGCCCCACCGCTCGTACCTCTACGCCATGGGCCTGACCACCGAGCAGATCCACCAGCCGCTGGTCGGCGTCGCCTCGTGCTGGAACGAGGCCGCGCCCTGCAACATCTCGCTGATGCGCCAGGCCCAGGCCGTGAAGAAGGGCGTGGCGGCCGCCAAGGGCACGCCGCGCGAGTTCTGCACCATCACCGTCACCGACGGCATCGCCATGGGCCATGGCGGCATGCGCGCCTCGCTGCCGTCCCGCGAGGTCATCGCCGATTCGGTCGAGCTGACGATCCGCGGCCATTCCTACGACGCCCTCGTGGGGCTCGCTGGCTGCGACAAGTCCCTGCCCGGCATGATGATGGCCATGGTGCGCCTCAACGTGCCGTCGATCTTCATCTACGGCGGCTCGATCCTGCCCGGCTCGTTCCGCGGCCGGCCGGTCACCGTGCAGGACCTGTTCGAGGCGGTCGGCAAGGTCGCCGTCGGCGACATGAGCCTCGACGACCTCGACGAGCTGGAGCGGGTCGCCTGCCCCTCGGCCGGCGCCTGCGGCGCGCAGTTCACCGCCAACACCATGGCCACCGTCTCCGAGGCGATCGGCCTCGCGCTGCCCTACTCGGCCGGTGCGCCCGCGCCTTACGAGATCCGCGACCAATTCTGCGCCGCCGCGGGCGAGAAGGTCATGGAGCTCATCGCCAAGAACATCCGCCCGCGCGACATCGTCACCCGCAAGGCGCTCGAGAACGCCGCCGCGACGGTGGCGGCCTCGGGCGGCTCGACCAACGCGGCGCTCCACCTGCCGGCGATCGCGCATGAATGCGGCATCGAGTTCACCCTGTTCGACGTCGCCGAGATTTTTCGGAAGACCCCCTACATCGCCGACCTGAAGCCCGGCGGGCGCTACGTCGCCAAGGACATGTTCGAGGTCGGCGGCATCCCGCTCCTGATGAAGACCCTGCTCGACCACGGTTTTCTGCACGGGGATTGCCTGACCGTGACCGGCCGCACGATCGCGGAAAACCTCGCCAAGGTCGCCTGGAACCCGGATCAGGACGTGGTGCGCCCGGCCGACCAGCCGATCACCGTCACCGGTGGCGTGGTCGGCCTCAGGGGCAACCTCGCCCCCGAGGGCGCGATCGTGAAGGTCGCCGGCATGCCGGCCGAGGCCCAGGTCTTCACCGGCCCCGCCCGCGTCTTCGACGGCGAGGAGGCGTGTTTCGAGGCGGTGCAGAACCGCACCTACAAGCCGGGCGAGGTTCTGGTCATCCGCTACGAGGGCCCGAAGGGAGGCCCCGGCATGCGCGAGATGCTCTCGACCACGGCGGCCCTCTACGGCCAGGGCATGGGCGACAAGGTGGCGCTGATCACCGACGGGCGCTTCTCCGGCGCGACCCGCGGCTTCTGCGTCGGCCATGTCGGCCCCGAGGCCGCCATCGGCGGGCCGATCGGCCTCCTGCGCGACGGCGACATGATCACCCTCGACGCGATCAAGGGGACGCTCGACGTGGCGCTCTCCGACGAGGAACTGGCCCAGCGCCGCAGCGAATGGACGCCGCGGGGCAATGCCGCCACCTCCGGCTACCTCTGGAAATATGCGCAGACCGTGGGGCCTGCGGTGAACGGCGCCGTGACCCATCCGGGCGGCGCCAAGGAGACGCAGAGCTATGCCGACATCTAGGACCGTCCCTCTCCGGCCCGCGCGGCCGGCCGGGGTCGATCTGGGTCGGCTCCGCACGGGTCTGCTGGCCGGGTTCCTGGGCTTTTGCCTGGCGATCGCCGCCGTCGATCCCGGCACGGCGCTCGACGCGACCGCCCGCACCCCGGTCCCCGAAAAGGGTTTTCGCTCGGGGCGGGATGCCTTGAGATCGGGCGTGCGCGACTACAACGCGGGCGACAAGCAGGGCGCCGTGCGGGCGCTCGAATACGCCGCCGACCAGGGCCAGACCCTGGCGCTGTGGAAGCTCGGCCGCATGTACGCGGACGGCGACGGCGTGCCCCACGACGACCTGAAGGCGTTCGAGTATTTCTCGCGGATCGCCGACGACAACACCGACGACTCGCCCGACACCCCAAATTCCGGCGTGGTGGCGAGCGCGTTCAACGCGCTCGGCACCTACTTCCTGGAGGGGATCAAGGGCACCTACGTGCGCCCGAACGCCGAGCGCGCCTACGACATGTTCAACTACGCGGCGTCGTATTTCGGCGACCCCAACGCGCAGTACAACCTCGCCCGGCTCTATCTCGACGGCACCGGCGTCGAGCAGGATCCGCGCAAGGCCGCGCGCTGGTTCAACCTCGCCGCCGAGAAGGGGCATCGTCCGGCCCAGGCGCTGCTCGGCGACATGCTCGTCAACGGCACCGGCGTGCAGCGCCAGACGGTCAAGGGCCTGACCTGGCTCGCCATCGCCCGCACGGGGGCGCAGGGCGCGGCGGATACCTGGATCGTCAACCTCTACGACAAGGCCTGGGCCTCGGCGAGCGAGGCCGACCGGGCGGATGCGATGGCGCAGGCGCAGTCGCTGCCGACGGGCTCGACCCGGCGGCGGCGGTAGCCGTCATAAGCCCTCCCCCCCGACAGATCTCGGGCTTGCCCGAGATCTGCAAGCGTCTGCCCAAGTCGGGCAGGCCCGACTTGGGTGGCGGAGGGTGCCTGCGGAGCAGGCGGGAGAGGGGTCGGCTCAGGTCTTTCCGGAAGCGGCGCTCCCCTCACCCGACCCCCTTCGGGGGCCACCCTCTCCCGCGGAGGGGAGAGGGCTCGCGGCAGCTCACCCGTCGCTCAACTCCACCGTCACCGGCACGTGGTCGGACGGCTTCTCCAGCCCGCGCAGGTGCCGCTGCACCGAGGCCGAGACGAGGCGGTCGGCAGCCTGGGGCGAGAGCAGCAGGTGGTCGATGCGGATCCCCTGGTTCCGCGGCCAGCAGCCGGCCTGATAGTCCCAGAAGGTGTAGAGCCCGGCGCTCGGCTCGCAGGCCCGCAGGCCGTCGGTGAAACCCTCCGCCAGCAGGGCGCGGAAGGCGCGGCGGGTCTCGGGCAGGAACAGCGCGTCCTCGGTCCAGGCGGCCGGGTCGGCGGCGTCTTCGGGCTCGGGGATGACGTTGAAGTCGCCCGCCAGCACCAGCGCCTCCTCGGTCGCCATCAGGGCGCGGGCATGGGTCCGCAGGCGGGCCATGAAGGCGAGCTTGTAGGCATATTTCGGCCCCGGCGCCGGGTTGCCGTTCGGCAGGTAGATCGAGGCGATCCGCACCGGCGCCGCGTCCTCGCCGTGCACCAGCGCCTCGATGTAGCGCGCCTGCTCGTCCTCGGCGTCGCCCGGCAGCCCGCGCAGCAGTTGGGTGTATCGGAGCGGGGCGCGCACCAGCAGGGCGACGCCGTTATAGGCCTTCTGCCCCAGCGTCTCGACCGCGTAGCCCGCCGCCTCGATCTCCGCGCGCGGGAAGGCCGCGTCCTGGCATTTCAGCTCCTGCAGGCAGACCACGTCGGGCTTGGCCTCGTCGAGGAAGCCCAGCAGGTGGCCGACCCGCTGCTTGATCGAATTGACGTTCCAGGTGGTGATCCGCATGGGGCGCTGGGCTCGGCCGAAGGGGCTCTCGTCATCGGGCCTTCGCGCGGCCCTGGCAAGGCGGCCGCTGCCGTTCGAGGCCGAGGAAAGAAGCGATGGATGCGTCGTGGTTCGAGCCGGTCCGGGCCTATTGCGAGCGCACCGATGCGTCGTTCTGGGCCGAGCCGGTCAACGCGCTGTCCAATGCCGCCTTCCTGGTCGCGGCC
>NZ_BPRD01000577.1 GCF_022179745.1 Methylorubrum podarium | reverse complement strand
AGGGGGAGGAGAGGCGCCGGATTCTGCCGACACCGCGCCTGTGGCTCCGCTGACTGAATCCCATCCCCACACGGGGGAGGAGAGTTTGGGTCGCCGCCGCATCGCGCTCACGTCGTCATCAGGTGACGGCTCAGCGCTTCCGCGTCGAAGCGGTCGGCGAGCCGGAAGGGCGGGCGGGCGAAGGGCGTGCAGATCCGGCGCAGGCGCTCGGCGCGCTCCGCCTCGCGGGCGATCCAGCGGCGGCGCAAGGACGGCCGCAGGAAGACGAGGCGGCGCCCGGCGCCCTCCAAGTCGTCGAGTTCGACGAGGCCCCAATTCGGCAGACCCTCGTCCTCGGCGGAATCGGCGAGCAGCACCGGCGTCACGTCGTGCAGCGCGAGGGCGGAGAAGACCGCCTCGATCAGAGGCTCCGGCCAGCGGAAATCCGAGACGAGGAAGATCAGCTTCGGCCGTCCGGCCAGCCGCCGCGCCGCCTCCACGAACCCCTCGGCACCGCGCCCCTCGCAGGCCGCCTCGCCGATCCGGGCGGCGGCGGCCTGGGCCGCGGCGCGGTGGCGGGTGGCGGGGAGAGAGAGGTCTTCCCGCAGCGTCCGGTCGCAGGCGAGGACGCCGAAGCCGTCGCCGATCCGGGTCGCCGAGCGGGCGAGCACCGCGCAGAAGGCGCCCGCCAACCCGAGACGGTCGGCGCGGCCGCGGAAGCGCATCGAGGCGGAGAGATCGACGAGTGCCCAGGTCTCGACCGGGCTGCGCGCCTCGAAGCGGCGCACGAACACGCCCTCGAACGGGTCGCGCAGCGACGCGCGCAGGTCGATGCGGCGGGCATCCGGCAGGCGTGCGAAGCTGACTTGATCGCGGAACGTGCCGAGCCCGCCGGCCTCGCGCCCGCGATGGGCGCCGATTCGGTGTCCGCCCGGCCGCCAGCGCGGCAGGTAGAGGATGTCGGCCGTGTCGTTGACCCCGTCGTCCCGGCCGCTCACGGGGCGGGCACCGTCTCGAACACGGCGCGGATCAGCTCGGGCACGATCTGCGCGCGCCGCATCTCGTAGACCGGCTCAAAGAAGACGCGGTGGGCCATCACCTCGGGGAAGACGGCGCGGATGTCCTCCGGCACCAGCCAGTCGCGGCCCTCGAGCCAGGCGCGGACGCGGGCGGCGCGGACGAGGAAGGCGACGCCGCGGGGCGAGGCGCCGCCCTGGACGAGGCGGTCGATGTCGATGCCGGGCAGCCGGATGCCGGCGGGGCCGGGGCGCACCAGCGCCTCCCACAGGCCGACGACGTAGGTCTCGATCGCCGGCTCGGCGGAGATCGCGTGCTGGATCGCGCTGGCGATGGTGCCGATGCGGTCGTGATCGAGCACCCCGGCCGCGACCTCCTCGGTCAGCCGGTCGGTGTCGTGGAAGCGGGGATCGAACACGAGGTCGCGGCGGGCCTGAGCGTCGCGGGGTGCCTCCATGCCGATTTCCATCAGGAAGCGGTCGCGGGCGGCGGCCGGCAGCTCGAAGGTCTCCTCGCGCTCGACGCGGTTGCGGTCGGCGAAGACCTGGAGGTTGGGGAAGCGGTATTCGCGGTTGAAGGCGGCGACGCTGCGCTCGGCCATGATGCGCAGCAGCAGGGCGTGGACCTGGGGCCGGGCGCGGTTGATCTCGTTGAAGAAGAAGACGGAGAGATCCTCGGCCCGCCGCAGCACCGGGCCGGGCTCGACCCGCGGGCGTCCGTCCTCGCCGAGATAGGTGTGGTAGATCAGGTCGGTGGGCATCATGTCGACGGTGCCCTCGACGCGCTCGTAGGCCCCGCCGAGGGCGCGCGCCACCGCGCGCAGCAGCGTGGTCTTGCCGACGCCGACATCGCCTTCGAGCATGACGTGGCCGCGGGCGAAGATCGCGATGGTCAGGAGCCGGATCGCCCGCTCCTGGCCGACCACGGCCTTGCCGACCTCGCGCTCGAAGCGCGCGGCCGCATCCCGCCAGTCGGTGAGCATGGCGTCGCCGGGGCGCAGGGTGTTCATTCGGCGGTTGGCCTTCGTGTGCCGTCTTGGGCGCCTCGGGCGCCGTGTGCCGCAGCCGCTCCCCTCCCCCTTGAGGGGAGGGGTGGGGGTGGGGGTGGT
>NZ_BPRD01000576.1 GCF_022179745.1 Methylorubrum podarium | reverse complement strand
CTTGGCCTCCGTCGCCTCCGGCTTGGCCGGCTCGGATTTGGCGGCCGGCGTCATCCCGGGGGATCCGGCGGGGCCGGAACGGAGCGACGGCTCGGGAGCGGGCGGGGCGATTCGCGCCTGGGACGGGAGCTTGGGCGTCGGCGCGGTCCGGGCCGCCGCGCGCCGCGGCGCCTCCGGGCGGCCGACCGCGTCGGGATTGACCCCGAGGGGATTGGACTCGGGCCGCGCGGCCGGCGGCACGCGCTCGATTCGGGCCTCGCGCGGCGCATCCCGCTCGCCGCCCAGGGGCGCATTGCGCAAACCAGGGACCGAGGGGATGTCGGCGGGCGGCACAATGCGCTCCGCCTCGCGGATCGGCCGGCGCGGACGCATGTCGTCCTCGGTCCAGCCGTAGCCGGGCGCCGCCGGACGGATCCGCTCGGAGGGATAGTAGACGCCGCCCAGCGGCTCGCGCCCGATCACGTCGCCCTCGCGGGCATCGACAACGAGCCGCAGCCGCTGGCCGCGGGGGCTCGTCGCCTCCACGCGGTAGTTCCGGCCGTCGTAACGGGGGCGGGCGATCTCGGTGAAGCCGCGGTCGCGCAGGTCGTCGACGACCTCCCGCGGCGGCAGCAGGCCGGCATCCTCGAAATAGACCGCCCGCGGCGGGCCGTACATCTCGCGGTAGAAGCCCTGGGCGGCGGCTTCCTGGAGGCCGGCCCCGGTCAGGAGCGCGGCGGCGAGCCCGAATCCGAGTCCGCGGCGCAGCGCCGCTGTCCGGACACGACCGATGGCATGACGGCTCGAAGCCATGGGGACCCCGCGAACCAAGCTTTAGCAGAGAGGAAGGTCCCGGGAGCCCGCTGTTGACCGCGGGTCCCCCGGCGTCACGGCAGACGCGATCCCCGCATTCCCTCCGTGCCGGCAAGGTTTTCTAAACGATTGAATGGGGCGACATTGCGGACCGGCCCGGAACCTGCCAGGGGCATCGGGACGCCGCGGTGTCTCGGGGCACGCCACGCGCCATTGAACCGCGGCTGCGCTGCGCGAATTCGACCCATGTTCAAAAGGCCGAAGGCGGTGGCCGGCGGCCCCTTGCTGGAATGAATGAAATCTGGCAACGTCCGCCTATAGGACAGCAAGACTGTCCCATTTGTCGCGCTTACCTTTTTGTCGTGCTTGGCCGTCCGGCGAGCTTTGGGGATTCATCACGTGATCGACGTGACGTCCGAACGAGCTGATAAACCGGTGATCGCCAAGGCGATCCGGGCGAGCGCCGGCTGAGCGAGCCGGGGTTCAGCCCGCGGGTTGGCGGGCGATTCCGGCAGGAAGAACCCCACCTGACCCGAATTGAAATGACGGCGGCGGCCCGATCACCGTTGGTGTTCGGGCATGAAACATGCTCGCGTGCGGGCAGGGTCGGAGATCTGCGGACGATGCGTGAAATCCCGTCTGAACTGTCGGTGCCGGCCGTGATCGGCGAGACCGTGGCCCCCGAGACGGCCGCGCCCTCGCGCGCCGGGGCGAAGCCGCTGATCCTGCGCGATCCGGCTCTTCCGCTGGCGGAAGGCGCCTACGACCCCGCCCACGAGCGCGATGCCTGCGGCGTCGGCTTCGTCGCGGACATGCACGACCGGCGCAGCCACAGCATCGTCGAGCAGGGTCTGAAGATCCTGGAGAACATCGACCACCGCGGCGCCGTCGGCGCCGACCCGACCATGGGCGACGGCTGCGGCATCCTCACCCAGATCCCGCACGGCTTCTTCTCGGAGGAATGCTCGCGCCTCGGCTTCGAGCTGCCGCCCGCCGGCCAGTACGCCATCGGCCAGTTCTTCCTGCCGAAGGACGCGGATGCCCGCGCCGCCATCGAGGCGATCGTCGAGAAGACGCTCGCCGACGAGGGCCTGCCGCTGCTCGGCTGGCGCGACGTGCCGGTGGATTCGAGCGACCTCGGCAAGGCGGTGAAGGAGACCGAGCCGCACCACCGCCAGCTCTTCATCGGCTGCCCGGCCAGCGTCACCGATCAGGACGCCTTCGAGCGGCGCGTCTACATCGCCCGCAAGGTGATCTCGAACCAGGTTTACGGCCTCGACGACGCGCGGGTGAAGGCGTTCTACCCCGTCTCCGTGTCGAGCCGGACCATCGTCTACAAGGGCATGGTGCTCGTGCACCAGCTCGGCCACTACTATCTCGACCTCAAGGACCCGCGCTTCGTCTCGGCGCTGGCCCTCGTCCACCAGCGCTTCGCGACGAACACCTTCCCGACCTGGCGCCTGTCGCACCCCTACCGGATGGTCGCGCATAACGGCGAGATCAACACGCTGCGCGGCAACGTGAACTGGATGGCCGCGCGTCAGGCCAGCGTCGATTCGGAGCTGTTCGGCAACGACATCTCGAAGCTCTGGCCGATCTCCTACGAGGGCCAGTCCGACACCGCCTGCTTCGACAACGCCCTCGAGTTCCTCGTGCAGGGCGGCTACTCGCTCGCCCACGCGATGATGATGCTCATCCCCGAGGCCTGGGCCGGCAACCCGCTGATGGGCGAGGAGCGGCGCGCCTTCTACGAGTATCACGCCGCGCTGATGGAGCCGTGGGACGGCCCGGCGGCGGTCGCCTTCACCGACGGACGCCAGATCGGCGCGACGCTGGACCGCAACGGCCTGCGCCCCGCCCGCTACATCGTCACCGATG
This sequence comes from Methylorubrum podarium, assembly GCF_022179745.1. Taxonomy (GTDB): domain Bacteria; phylum Pseudomonadota; class Alphaproteobacteria; order Rhizobiales; family Beijerinckiaceae; genus Methylobacterium; species Methylobacterium podarium. The sequence continues at coordinate 6,596 of NZ_BPRD01000576.1, read as the reverse complement.
ACGGCCTCGTCGTGCTCGCCTCCGAGATGGGCGTGCTGCCGATCCCGGACGAGAAGATCGTCCAGTCCTGGCGCCTGCAGCCGGGCCGGATGCTGCTGATCGACCTGGAGAAGGGCCGCATCGTCTCCGACGAGGAGATCAAGGGCGAGCTGGCCTCGGCGCACCCCTACGCCGAGTGGGTGAAGAACACCCAGATCGTGCTGGAGGATCTGCACCCGATCCAGCCGCGCGCCTCGCGCACGGACGTGTCCCTGCTCGATCGCCAGCAGGCCTTCGGCTACACCCAGGAAGACCTCAAGCTGCTCATGGCCCCCATGGCCGTGACCGGCCAGGAGGCGGTCGGCTCGATGGGTTCGGACACGCCGCTCTCGGCGCTCTCCGACAAGCCCAAGCTACTCTACACCTACTTCAAGCAGAACTTCGCGCAGGTCACCAACCCGCCGATCGACCCGATCCGCGAGGAGGCCGTGATGAGCCTCGTCTCGTTCATCGGGCCGCGGCCGAACCTGCTCGACATGGAAGGTGCCTCCCGCCGCAAGCGGCTCGAGGTCCGTCAGCCGATCCTGACCAACGGCGACCTCGAAAAGATCCGGTCGATCTCGCATTTCGAGGACCGGTTCGACACGAAGACGCTCGACATCACCTTTGCTGCCGAATCCGGCGCGGCGGCGATGGAGGGTGCGCTCGATCGCCTGTGCGACCGGGCCGAGGTCGCGGTGCGCGGCGGCTACAACATCATCATCCTGTCCGACCGGATGGTGGGGCCGGACCGCATCCCGATCCCGGCGCTGCTCGCCACCGCGGCCGTGCACAACTACCTGATCCGCAAGGGACTTCGCACCTCGGTCGGCCTCGTGGTCGAGTCGGGCGAGCCGCGCGAGGTGCACCACTTCGCCTGCCTCGCGGGCTACGGCGCGGAAGCCGTGAACCCCTACCTCGCCTTCGAGACGCTTGTTGCGATGAAGGACGAGTTTCCGCCGGACCTCACCGACGACGAGATCGTCTACCGCTACATCAAGTCGATCGATAAGGGCCTGCTCAAGGTCATGTCCAAGATGGGCATCTCGACCTACCAGTCCTATTGCGGCGCGCAGATCTTCGACGCGATCGGCCTGAACTCCGACTTCGTGGCCAAGGACTTCTTCGGCACGGCGACGACCGTCGAGGGCATCGGCATGGCCGAGGTCGCCCAGGAGACGGCGCTGCGCCACCAGGACGCCTTCGGCGACGCCCCGATCTACCGCAACGCCCTCGATGTCGGCGGCGAGTACGCCTACCGCCTGCGCGGCGAGACCCATACCTGGACGCCCGACACCGTGGCGACGCTGCAGCACGCGGTGCGCCTCGGCGCGGCCGAGCGCTACCGCGAATACGCACGGCTGGTGAACGAGCAGGAGAACCACCTCAAGACCCTGCGCGGCCTGTTCCGGATCAAGACCGCGGCCGATCTCGGCCGTCAGCCGATCGACATCGGCGCGGTCGAGCCGGCCGCCGAGATCGTGAAGCGGTTCGCCACCGGCGCCATGTCCTACGGGTCGATCTCGAAGGAGGCGCACGAGACGCTCGCCATCGCGATGAACTCGTTCGGCGGCCGCTCGAACTCGGGCGAGGGCGGCGAGGAGCCGCGCCGGTTCGTGCCGGGGCCCGACGGACGCTCGCGCCGCTCGGCCATCAAGCAGGTCGCCTCGGGCCGCTTCGGCGTCACGACCGAGTACCTCGTCAACGGCGACATGGTTCAGATCAAGGTGGCACAGGGAGCGAAGCCCGGAGAAGGGGGTCAGCTGCCCGGCCACAAGGTCGACGCCAAGATCGCCAAGGTCCGCTACGCGACGCCGGGCGTCGGCCTGATCTCGCCGCCGCCGCACCACGACATCTACTCGATCGAGGATCTGGCCCAGCTGATCTTCGACCTGAAGAACGTGAACCCGGCGGCCGACATCTCGGTCAAGCTGGTCTCCGAGGTCGGCGTCGGCACGGTCGCGGCGGGCGTCGCCAAGGCGCGCGCCGACCACATCACGATCTCCGGCTTCGACGGCGGCACGGGTGCGGCCCCGCTCACCTCGATCAAGCACGCGGGCGGCCCCTGGGAGACGGGTCTGGCCGAGACGCAGCAGACGCTCGTGATGAACGGCCTGCGCGGCCGCGTCGCGCTCCAGGCCGACGGCGGCATCCGCACCGGCAAGGACGTGATGATCGCGGTGCTGCTCGGCGCCGACCAGATCGGCTTCTCGACCGCACCGCTGATCGCGGCCGGCTGCATCATGATGCGCAAGTGCCACCTCAACACCTGCCCCGTGGGTGTCGCCACCCAGGATCCGGTGCTGCGCAAGCGCTTCAAGGGGACGCCCGAGCACGTCATCAACTACTTCTTCTTCGTGGCCGAAGAGCTGCGGGAGCTGATGGCGGCGATGGGCTTCTCGAAGCTGGAGGACCTGATCGGCCGCTCCGACCTCCTCGACAAGCGCGAGGCGATCGAGCACTGGAAGGCCCGCGGCCTCGACTTCTCCAAGCTGTTCCACCGGCCCGAGGTCGGGCCGGAGGTGGCGATCCGCCATGTCGAGACGCAGCACCACCCGATCGACACGGTGCTCGACCGCCGCCTGATCGCGGGGGCCGAGAACGCCCTCGCGACCGGCGAGCCGGTCGTGCTCACCGACGTGATCCGCAACTCGGATCGCGCCGCGGGCGCGATGCTCTCCGGGGCGGTCGCCAAGAAGTACGGCCATGACGGCCTGCCCGACGACAGCATCGTGGTGCGGCTCAATGGTACCGCCGGCCAGAGCTTCGGCGCGTGGCTCGCGGCGGGCGTCACCCTCGACCTCGTCGGCCACGGCAACGACTACGTCGGCAAGGGCCTGTCGGGCGGCAAGCTGATCATCCGTCCGAGCGACGCGCTGAAGGCGCCCCCCGCCCGCACGATCATGGCCGGCAACACCGTGCTCTACGGGGCGATCGCGGGCGAGTGCTACATCCGCGGTGCGGCGGGCGAGCGCTTCGCCGTGCGCAATTCCGGCGCCATTACCGTAGTCGAGGGCATGGGCGACCACGGCTGCGAGTACATGACCGGCGGCGTGGTGGTCTCGATCGGCGTGACCGGCCGCAACTTCGCGGCGGGCATGTCCGGCGGCATCGCCTACGTGCTCGACGAGGACGGCTCGTTCCGCGACCGCTGCAACCTGTCGATGGTCGATCTGGAGCCGGTGGAGGAAGAGGACGACATCATGCGCCGCTTCCACCAGGACGGCGACCTGGAGACCAAGGGCCGGGTCGACATCCTCGCCGACATGTCGGGACACGACGAGGAGCGGCTGTCGCAGCTTCTGACCAACCACCTGAAGTACACGGGTTCGCCGAAGGCCAAGCAGATCCTCGACGATTGGGCGGGCCACCGCACCAAGTTCGTCAAAGTGATGCCGGTCGAGTATCGTCGGGCCCTGCGCGAGATGGAGATGGCGCGGATGCCGGTGGCGGCGGAGTGATCTTGGACGGGTCGAAGGCGGACGCCGCAGGTGGAGATCACCTTCGACCCGGCCAAGCGCGACTGGACGCTTGAAGTCCGAGGCCTCGACTTCCTGCGCTGCGAGGAGGTCTTCGATGGGACCGAAACGACGCAGGAGGACAGGCGGGTCAGCTACGGTGAACAGCGTTGGACGACAGCCGGATGGCTGGACGGACGCATGGTCATCGTGGTCTGGACGATCAGGAATGGTACGCGGCGCATCATCAGCTTGAGGAAAGCCAATGAGCGAGAGCAAGCGCGCTTCGGCGGAAAACTTCGAGCAGCCGATGTCACCCGATGATATCGGCTTCGATCCGGACGATGCGCCGGAGCTCGATGACGAGTGGTTCGAGCGGGCCGATTTGAGCATCGCCGGCAAGCTCGTGCAACGCGGTCATCGCCCCGGCGAGACCGAACGGCTCGTCCTGCCGACCGAAATCGTCGAGCGCTTCCGCGCCCACGGTCCCGGATGGCAGATCCGAATCGAGGACGCCTTGAAGGAATGGATGGCCGAGCACCCGGAGCGGCTCTGAGTCATCGAACTGAGATCGGTGGGCCGCACGGTGCCCGGAGACTGAACACCGTCGCGAGGCGGCCACGAAGAGACGGACACGATGGGCAAGGTCACAGGGTTCCTCGAATACGACCGGCAGGAGCAGAAGTATCAGCTCGCCGCCGACCGCGTTCGGCACTTCCGCGAATTCACGCTGCCGCTCGACGAGCACGACCTGTCCAAACAGGCCGCCCGCTGCATGGATTGCGGCATTCCGTTCTGCCACGGCCCGACCGGCTGCCCGGTTCACAACCAGATCCCCGACTGGAACGACCTCGTCTACCAGTCGGACTGGGAGGAGGCCTCGCGCAACCTCCACTCCACCAACAACTTCCCCGAGTTCACCGGCCGCATCTGCCCCGCGCCCTGCGAGGAGGCCTGCACGCTGAACCTCGAGAACCAGCCGGTCGCCATCAAGACGATCGAGCAGGCGATCGCGGACCGGGCCTGGAACATGGGCTGGGTCAAGCCCGAGCCGTCGGCGACCCGCACCGGCAAGCGGGTGGCGATCGTCGGCTCCGGCCCCGCCGGCATGGCGGCGGCGCAGCAGCTCGCCCGCGTCGGCCACGACGTGCACGTCTACGAGCGCGAGCCCAAGGCCGGCGGCCTGCTCCGCTATGGCATCCCCGACTTCAAGATGGAGAAGCGCCACATCGACCGGCGCGTGAAGCAGATGGAAGCCGAGGGGGTCGTCTTCCACTACAAGGCCAATATCGGCGTGAACGTGCCGGTGGAGGAGCTGACGAGCCAGTTCGACGCCGTGCTGTTCTGCGGCGGCGCCGAGGATCCGCGCAACCCGCAGCTGCCGGGCCAGGAGCTCGACGGCGTGCACTACGCCATGCCCTATCTCGTGCAATCGAACCGCCGGGTCGGCGCCGAGCCGATGCCGGGCAACGGCGAGCTGCCGATCCTGGCGGCCGGCAAGAACGTCGTCGTCATCGGCGGCGGCGACACGGCGTCCGACTGCGTCGGCACCGCCTTCCGCCAGGGCGCGCTCTCGGTGACCCAGCTCGACATCCGCCCGCGCCCGCCGGAGCGCGAGGACAAGCTGACGGTGTGGCCCTACTGGCCGACCAAGATGCGCACCTCGTCGAGCCAGGCGGAGGGCGCCGAGCGCGAGTTCCAGGCGGCGACCCTGCGGCTCGAAGGCAACCGCAAGGGCCAGCTCACCGGCGTCGTCTGCGCCCGCGTGGACGAGCGGCGCCAGCCGGTCGAGGGCAGCGAGTTCGTGCTGCCGGCCGACCTCGTCTTCATGGCGATCGGCTTCGCCGGCTCGGTGCAGAAGGGTTTGGTCGAGGAATCGGGCGTCGCGGTCGACAAGCGCGGCAACGTCACCGCCAACGACGAGGACTACCTGACCTCGAACCCGAAGATCTACGTCGCGGGCGACATGCGCCGCGGCCAGTCGCTGGTGGTCTGGGCGATCCGCGAGGGCCGTCAGGCCGCCCGCTCGATCGACGAGGCGCTGATGGGCGCGACCGTCCTGCCGCGGTAGGGGGTCGTTTCCGGACGCTCGGAGGGCCGTCGCAGCGATGCGGCGGCCCTTCTTCTTGGGCGGGCCCGAGGCGCGACTATGGGCGCAATAACGCTTGCAAGCGCGAGACGCGACCCTAATGTGACTACAATGGTCACGGAGGATTCGATGCAGGAGATCCAGCTTCGCGAGGCGAAGGCGACCCTGTCATCCGTCATCGATCAGGCTCGAAGGGGGCAGCCCTCGATCATCACGAGGCATGGGCGGCCCGAGGCCGTGGTGCTGAGCTTCGAGGAGTGGCAGCGACTGTCTCAGGTTCCGTCATTCGGCAGGCTGCTGATGACGGCTCCCCTGGAAGCGGACGATCTGCCGGTGCGCGACGGCGGATTCAGGGATGCGGAACTCTGACGCTTGTACCTTGTCGACACGAACGTGCTCTCCGCCGGAGCACCGACCAAGGCCGTCGCCGTCGAGGACGTCACGGCCTGGATGGAGCGCAACACCGCCGCCCTGTTTCTCTCGGTCGTCACGATCGCCGAGATCGAGGACGGCATTGCCAAGTGTCGGCGGGAGGGAGCGAGCCGCAAGGCCGACCATCTGTCGGAATGGCTGGAGACACTCCTCCACCTCTACGTAGACCGGATTCTGCCGGTCGATCTCCAAACGGCACGGCACATCGGCGTCATGAGGGATCGTGCGAAGGGGCAGGGTCATGACCCCGGCTGGGCAGACCTCGCGATCGCCGCGACGGCCCGGCGCAACGCGTTCACGCTTCTGACGTGCAATCTCAGGCACTTCCGCCCGCTCGACGTGACGGCGCTCGATCCCTTCGAGGCGCTGCCCCCCGACATCGCCTGACACGGGCGTCCACGCCTCCGACCCACGCGGAGGGATCGGATCGCCTCACCCCGGCGGCCAGCGGAAATCGTCCGCCCGGCCGGGCTGGGGCAGGGGAGCGGCCCCCCGTTGCAGGCTGCGCTCGCGGGTGCCGGTGGCGTCGCCCTCCTGCGGGCGGCCGGTGAGCAGCGTGCCGCCCGGCGAAGTCTCGGTGCGGCCGAGCGGCACGACGG
>NZ_BPRD01000575.1 GCF_022179745.1 Methylorubrum podarium | reverse complement strand
GCCGCCGAGCCCGAGGCCGAGGCTGAGGAGCACGGCCGCCATCGCGCCACGGGTCGGGAAGGTCAGAGGCATCGCGGTCAAATTCCCTGTCAGGCCCGGCCGATCGGACGACGGCACGCGACCTACGCGCAGGCTTTCACGGGTGGAGGCCGATTCGGGCGTCAAAACGGCGGGGCGGTGGCAACCGTTAAGGATTTCGCCCGCAACGTTGATCGCGGAACGATGTGGCCTGGCGGTTACAGTTCGGCGGCGAAGGCGGCGATGCCGAGACCGAACTCGGCGCGGGCCGGCTCGCGGCGGGTGCCCTGACCCTCGACGATGGCGTAGTTCGCGCGGTCGGCGAAGAGGGCTTCGAGGATGCCGACATTCATGCGGTGGCCGCCGCAATAGGAGCGGTAGGCGCCCTGGATCGGCAGGCCGGCCAGCGCGAGGTCGCCGACCGCGTCGAGGAACTTGTGGCGGACGAACTCGTCCGCGAAGCGCAGGCCCTCCGGGTTGACGACGGCGGTCTCGCCGACGGCGACGGTGTTGTCGAGGGAGGCGCCGAGGGCGAAGCCCGCCTTCCAGTAGCGCTCCACGTCCTTCATCATGCCGAAGGTGCGGGCGGGGGCGATCTCGCGGCGATAGGCAGCCGGGGTCAGGTCCATCGCCTTGCGCGAACGGCCGATCACCGGGGATTCGAAGTCGATCTCCACGTCGAGGCGGAAACCGCGGTCGATCGGGCGGAGCTCGGCGAAGGCGCGGCCGGCCTCGATGCGGACGGGCTGGAGCACCTTGATCCAGCGCCGCGCCGCGCCGCAGAGGGCGAGGCCGACGCTGTCGATGGCTTCGACGAAGGGGCGGGCGCTGCCGTCGAGGATCGGCATCTCGGGGCCGTCGATCTCGATCAGCGCGTTGTCGACGCCCAGGCCGTAGAGGGCCGACATCAGGTGCTCGATGGTGGCGACGGCGCCGGTCTCGACGTCACCGATGACGGTGCACAGCTCGGTGGCGGAGACGCAGGCGAAGTGGGCCTTGATGAGCCGGTCGTTGCCGGTGGTCGTGCCCGTTCGCAGGAAGGCGATACCGTGGTTGGCTTTGGCCGGGTGGATCGTGATCTCTGCCGGGTTTCCGGAGTGGACTCCGATTCCGGTGAGGGTCACGGACGTTTTGAGCGTTGTTTGTTGGTTCGTCCGCATACCTTAGCCCTCGGCCAGGATCCTTCCTGCGCATCCCCGTTCCGGGGCGCGGTGTGGGAAAGTCCGTCCGCTGCTTGAAGCCTCTGCGAGCGCTGCCGGTCGTTCGACCTTCCGCGCCTTCTGTCGTTCCGGGAGCGTGTATAGCTGTGGCAAACAGGACGGCCAAATCACGGATTCTTACGATCTGTTACAGCCACGGTTTCGCCACGATCTTTGAAAAGCATTTTGTGATCAGTGTCTTAACAAGCAACTAAACCCGGGATCTTGCGATCCCGGGCCTGTTGCCGAAACACCTCACTCTAGGCCGATGGGGGCATGGTTGCCCCCACCAATCCACAGCCGATCGGCCTCTCAGTTCGCCTGACGGCGGAGGAAGGCAGGGATCTCGAGCTGGTCGTCTTCCATCATCCGCGGCGGCAGAGCGCGGCCCTGCGCGTCCA
>NZ_BPRD01000574.1 GCF_022179745.1 Methylorubrum podarium | reverse complement strand
ATTTTGCTGGCCCGTTCAAAAAATATCTGCGCAACGGCCAAATATTTTCCTGTCAGCGCTCGGGTCACGAGAGGCTACGTATGCGGTATCCAAAATTCCACTGCGGCTAAGCCGGGCAGCCGTCCCGGTCCGCCAAGAAAATGTGAGATCAGGGACCGCTCCATGGCCGTTCAAGCCGCCGATCCATTGCCCGGCGCAAGCACCTATTCCCCATCACGCGCCGACACGCCCGTCGGCGGCCGCTGGGGACAGCTGATCCTCGGCGTGCTGTGCATGTCGATGATCGCCAACCTGCAGTACGGCTGGACGCTGTTCGTCAACCCGATCAACGACAAGTACCAGTGGGGCAAGCCGGCGATCCAGGTCGCCTTCACGATCTTCGTCCTCACCGAGACCTGGCTCGTACCGATCGAGGGCTGGTTCGTCGACAAGTACGGCCCGAAGGTCGTCACGCTGTTCGGCGGCGCGCTCTGCGGCATCGGCTGGGCGATGAACTCGGTCGCCGACTCGCTGTGGTTCCTGTATCTGGCCGCCGCCATCAGCGGCATCGGCGCGGGCGCGGTCTACGGCACCTGCGTCGGCAACGCCCTCAAGTGGTTCCCGGACCGCCGCGGGCTGGCCGCCGGCCTCACCGCCGCCGGCTTCGGCGCGGGCTCGGCGCTCACCGTCATCCCGATCGCCGCGATGATCCGCGACAGCGGCTACGAGCAGACCTTCCTCGCCTTCGGCCTCGGCCAGGGGCTTGTGGTGATGGTCGCCGCCCTGCTGCTCTCGGCGCCGAGCGCCGCCTACAAGGACCGGACGCTGGTCGGCCGCACCTCCCCCAACGCCACGAGCCGCCGCCAGTACTCCTCCGCCGAGATGGTGCGGACGCCGATCTTCTGGCTGATGTACGCGATGTTCGTGATGATGGCCGCCGGCGGCCTGATGGCGACCGCCTCCCTCGCCCCCATCGCCAAGGACTTCCAGGTCGACACGATCCCCGTCTCGCTGATGGGCCTGACCCTGCCGGCGCTGACCTTCGCGCTCACCATCGACCGGGTGCTCAACGGCGTGACCCGGCCGGTCTTCGGCTGGATCTCCGACCGGATCGGGCGCGAGAACACGATGTTCTTCGCCTTCATGATCGAGGGCGCGGGCATCCTGGCGCTCGGCATGTTCGCCCACTCGCCGATGGCCTTCGTGCTGCTCACCGGCCTCGTGTTCTTCGCCTGGGGCGAGATCTACTCGCTGTTCCCCTCGACCTGCGCCGACACCTACGGCGACAAGAACGCCACCGCCAATGCCGGCCTGCTCTACACCGCCAAGGGCACGGCCTCGCTGATGCTGCCCGCCTTCCTGGCGATCCAGACCGCCACCGGCTCCTGGCAGAACGTGTTCTACCTCGCCTCCGGCATGGCCTTCGTCGCCGGGTTCCTCGCGCTCTTCGTCCTGAAGCCGATGCGCGCCCGCTTCGTCGCCCGCAACCAGTGAGGAGGGGAACCGTGACGCGCTGGATCGGCTTCGTCCACGACGGCAGGCACGGCTTCGGCCGCCTCGACGGCGAGCACATCGCCGTCTGCGAGGGCGACCTGTTCGGCGAGAACAGCCCGACGGGGCAGGTTCTGCCGCTCGCAGAGGTGAGCCTCGACCTGCCCTGCCGCCCTTCCAAGATGATCGCCCTGTGGAACAATTTCGGGGCGCTCATGGAGAAGCTGGAGCTATCGCGGCCCGAGGCGCCGCTCTTCCTGATCAAGCCCGCCAACACCTACCGGCCCTCCGGAGCGGTCGTGGCGGTGCCGGAGGCGTCGGGCCGGGCGCTCTACGAGGGCGAACTCGGCATCGTGATCGGCCAGGTGCCCGGCCGGGCGGCCCGCGACCTGACCGAGGAAGAGGCCGCCCGCCACGTGTTCGGCTTCACCTGCGTGAACGACGTCACCTCCGCCGCGATCCTCAAGGCGGATGCGAGCTTCACGCAGTGGGCCCGCGCCAAGGGGCTCGACGGCTTCGGTCCGTTCGGGCCCGTCATCGCCACCGGGCTCGACCCGGAGGCGCTGACCGTGCGCACCCTGGTGAACGGGCGCGAGCGGCAGAGCTTTCCGATCAGCGACATGCTGATCCCGGTCCCCCGGCTCGTGGCGCAGCTCTCGCAGGGGCTGACGCTGGAGCCGGGTGACGTGATCGCCTGCGGTACCTCGGTGGGGTCGGGACCGATCCCCAAAGGCGCCACCGTCGAGGTGGTGATCGAGGGGATCGGAACGCTCAGCAATCGTTTCGAGTAGGCGGAACTCAAGCAAAAGTGGTCTCTGCGGGCGGACGAAATCGGCCGGATCGGCGTTCTTAGGAAACGGCGTTTCAGGGCTCGGCCGGCGGAGCGGAAACGGCAGCACGGGTGAGAGACATGAGCATCGCGATCGTCGGCGCCGGCGCCATCGGCGGATATCTCGGAGTCAGGCTGGCTGAGGCCGGCGAGGACGTGACCTTCATCGCCCGCTCGAACGCGGAGGCGATCCGGGCGAACGGCATGCGCCTGATCGAGGAGGACGGCACCGAGATCCACTCGAAAACCGTCAAGGCGACCCGCTCCACGCAGGAGGCGGGCGTGCACGAGGTCGTGCTCCTGACGGTCAAGGCGCATCAGGTCGGCCCGATCGCCGCGGACCTGAAGCACCTGATCGGCCCCGACACCGTCGTGGTGACGATGCAGAACGGCATTCCGTGGTGGTACTTCATGGGCGGCCACGGCGGCGAATATGCCGGCACGCGGCTGGAGAGCGCCGATCCCGGCGGGCTGATCGCCGACCATCTCGACCCGAAGCACGTCATCGGCTCGGTGGTCTATCCGGCGACCGTGCTCACCGATCCCGGCACCGTGAAGGTGATCGAGGGCAACCGCTTCGGTCTGGGCGAACTCGACGGCTCGAAGTCGGAGCGGGTGCTCGCCCTCTCCCAGCGGCTGGCCAAGGCGGGCTTCCGCGCGCCCGTCACCAGCGACATCCGCGCCGAGATCTGGCTCAAGCTGTGGGGCAACCTCAGCTTCAACCCGATCTCCGCGCTGACCCACGCGACGCTGGAGGACATCTGCCGCTTCCCCGACACGCGGGCGATCGCCGCCGAGATGATGCGCGAGGCCGAGATCATCGCCAACCGGCTCGGCGTCACCTTCCGCCTCGGCATCGACAAGCGCATCGCCGGCGCCGAGAAGGTCGGCCCGCACAAGACCTCGATGTTGCAGGACGTCGAGGCCGGCCGCCCGATCGAGCTGGAGGCGCTGGTCGGCTCGGTGATCGAGCTCGGCCGCCTCACCGGCACGCCGACCCCGCATATCGACACCGTCTTCGCCCTGATGCGGCTCCTGGCCCAGAGCCTGGAGCGCGCCCAAGGTCGCCTCGCGATCCAGGGAGCGTGACGATGCTGCTGCCCGAGACGTCCGCCCTTCCCCCCACCGACTCCAAGGAGGCCAGCGTGCCCGCGACGACTCTTCACGAGCTGATCCAGGCCGGCGCCGATGCGGCCACCGCCCTGTCGAGCCCCGGCGGCGTGCCGCTGACCTTCCAGGCCCTGCGCGCGCTGACCGACCGCACGGTCGCCGACCTCAACGCCCGCGGCATCGGCCGCGGCGACCGGGTGGCGATCGTGCTGCCGAACGGCCCGGAGATGGCGGCGGCCTTCATCGCGGTGGCCGCCGGCACCACCTCGGCGC
>NZ_BPRD01000573.1 GCF_022179745.1 Methylorubrum podarium | reverse complement strand
CGCAAGGGGGAGGAGAGCGCGTCGGCAGACGCCGCGTTCACGACATCCACGAGAGCGGCCGGAACAACCCCGGACACGCAACGGGGACGGCTGTCCGCAATCGAGCAAAAGAGGAGCGGAAGGAAATGCCCGAGACCCTGATCAAGGTCGATCTCACGCAGTCGGCCTACGACAACGACATGGTGCACAACCGCTGGCACCCGGACATCCCGATGGTCGCGACCGTGAAGCCCGGCGACGACTTCATCGTCGAGACCTACGACTGGACCGGCGGCTTCATCAAGAACAACGATTCCGCCGACGACGTGCGCGACATCGACCTGTCGATCGTCCACTTCCTCTCCGGCCCGATCGGCGTCGAGGGCGCCGAGCCCGGCGACCTGCTCGTCGTCGACCTGCTCGATATCGGCGCCAAGCCCGAGAGCCAGTGGGGCTTCAACGGCTTCTTCTCGAAGAACAACGGCGGCGGCTTCCTCGACGAGCACTTCCCCCAGGCGCAGAAGTCGATCTGGGACTTCGAGGGCATGTTCACCAAGTCGCGCCACGTTCCCGGCGTGCGCTTCCCCGGCCTGATCCATCCCGGCCTGATCGGCTGCCTGCCCGATCCGAAGATGCTGGAGACCTGGAACACCCGCGAGAAGGCACTCTACGACACCAATCCGAGCCGGGTGCCGGCGCTGGCCACCCTCCCCTTCGGCCCGACCGCGCATATGGGCCGGCTGAAGGGCGACGCGAAGGAGGCGGCCGCCGCCACTGGCGCCCGCACGGTGCCGGGGCGCGAGCACGGCGGCAATTGCGACATCAAGGATCTGTCGCGCGGCTCGAAGATCTACTTCCCCGTCTACGTGCCGGGCGCCGGCCTCTCCATGGGCGACCTGCATTTCAGCCAGGGCGACGGCGAGATCACCTTCTGCGGCGCCATCGAGATGGCGGGCTGGGTCCACCTCAAGGTGAGCCTGATCAAGGACGGCATGGCCAAGTACGGGATCAAGAACCCGATCTTCAAGCCGTCGCCGGTCACCCCGAAATACGACGACCACCTGATCTTCGAGGGCGTCTCCGTCGACGAGTACGGCAAGCAGCACTACCTGGACGTCACCGTCGCCTACCGTCAGGCCTGCCTCAACGCGATCGAGTACCTGAAGAAATTCGGATATTCGGGCGCCCAGGCCTACTCGATCCTCGGCACCGCCCCGGTCCAGGGCCACATCTCCGGCGTCGTCGACAGCCCGAACGCCTGCGCGACGCTCTGGATTCCGACCGGCATCTTCGACTTCGACATCAACCCGTCCGCGGCCGGGCCGAC